>CAYSKA010000025.1:0-13621 GCA_964431505.1 uncultured Oscillospiraceae bacterium | reverse complement strand
CAACGCTCAGCATCGCATGGAGGGGATTAACTCATTACAAAAAGGAATACATATTATGGAAAATTTTTTGTCATTGGCCATCAAACCATTTTACAGTTCAGAAGGTTTTTTATGTCATTAAAATGGCATTGGCATATAACGCGATAATATATCCAGCCGCCATCTCCGCAGGGATACTTGTTGTCAATAAAATATTTTGAATACTCTAATAAATCATCATAGACAAATTCAATCTGTTTATTATTAAGTCTTAACATTACGCTGAAGGCCTCAGCTTCAGGAAATATATCACAAATATGCCTGCTCCCCTTTGAGTGCTTAACCCCCCACCCATAATGATTCCCATATGGAAAGCGGATTTTTGTCTGGGTTCCGAATTCTGCCGCGAGGTAATCGTTTAGGCCCTTAAATAAACTTGAGCTTGCGCCACAATAGGATGCCATGTCCTCAATTTGAGGAGTTAAGCGTTTATCAAGCATGCGTTCATACATAAAACACCTCGTCGTGAGTCATAATATTAGTACTAAATTATATTCCGCTTCAAGACACTAACTCTATTTTAGATACCTTATTTGGCCTATGTCAAGCGGAGACTAACGGGTTTTAATTCATGCTGATTCTTAGCACAAGCACATTTATTGTATATGGTTGTTATATCCCATATCAGTGGCATGGGCGGCGGCTATGCCGCCAGCCAGATGAGAAATAACAGAATTTATGAGTTATTAAAAGACGATATCTCAATCAGGTTCCCGTCCGGGTCTGCAACATAGCTGGTACGTTGTCCCCAGGGCTCGTCCTCAGGGGAGAATACCGGCGTTGCTCCCGCGGCAACGACCCTCTCATACTCTTTATCCACATCGGAGAAAGCCGGCAGGCTAAAGGCTAATTCCATAGTGCCGTTTAGTCCCTTTACATATCCATAGCTTCTGGAAGTCATGCTTTCAAAGTCCTGTCTGCTGAACATAATAAGCCGTATTCCGTCACAATAGAGTTCGGCATTCGGGCTGCCATTCCATTGTGTTTCCATATGCATTACATCACGGTAGAAGGCTACCATCCTGCCCATCTCTGTTACAAATAAGCCGACCGCGTCAAGTTTTAACATTTAAACATCCCTCCACGTAATCAAAATCGATAATCCACTCAAAACCTAGGCTTCCCTTACTGGAATTCTCAATATGGTTTTCAAACGCTCGACCTTTGTCCTAAGCGGATTTGAAATATAAATCTCATGATGGCGGCGTCCAGACGCGAAATCCTCAGCCAGACCATTTAGCTCAATAAAAGAGTTTATTTGCTTAATCGTGGCCGGCTCATCGTCATAGCAGCCTAAATGCATGCATTGAACGCAAAGCCCCTCAGAATAGGCATCAAGCCTAGCCTTTGAGGCATCAAGCCCCTTTTTTTCTTTAACTTCGAAGCAGGCCCAATCGAATACGTCATGGGTTACGAATTCGGGCTGGCGTATCATGCCTGTCCAGCAGAGTTTGTCCTTTCGGCTGTAATCAAGTGTACATGATCCGTCCGCTATCGTCCAAAGCCCCTCAAGAGGAGGCATAACATACTCTGTATACCCGTCGGGTACGCTGCGGCCCATCTTGCTCATCTTGATCGTGTATGCTATGGCATACAACAGTTCAACCGCTTGCTTATACTCACCCTCTTCGGTGTTAGGGTCCCCCTGCCCGTCTACCATAATAAAGCTCATCTGTGAGACCAATACCTTCACCGGCTTGTTCTTAGGCAGATATAAATCCTTGTACTCCTTTTTATAATCAAGTTTTTCCAAACTAGGCCCCTCCTAATATGTTTTTCTATAGAATATCATGGTATTATGGACAGCTACGTGTCATGTTTTTCATATCTGGACAGTATATTTTTTGAGAGGTCTATGATTTCATCCCTGATGGATGCGGGCTCTAGGAGTTCGATTTTATCTCCAAACGAAAAAATCCATCCAATCAGGGTTCGCCTATCCATAAACTCAAACTGAAACAGGAGTCCGCCGTCCTCGCGTTCACAAAAACAATCGACGCCGAACTCTTCAATAAGCCGCCATTTCATCTGTGGATGTACGATAGCGACAGCGTGTATAGACGCACCTGCGAAGTATTCCGGCCCCGCATTAAACGCGGACTGCTCCCTGGGAGTATAAGCTTCATCCATACAGCAGAGACGGTTTATCCGGTTCAATTTAAACAGCCGAAAACCGTTTCTTTTTAGGCAATATCCCCACACATACCATGCAGCCCACTGAAAAACCAGAAGATAGGGTTCTATAGTTCGGCAGCTATCTCCAGACGGCGCATAGTAGTCAAATCGGATTGTTTGTCTGGCGTTTATAGCCCTTTGTATCAGCTCGATTTTAGGGGCCAGCGAAAGTTTGTACCATGACGATAGGTCAACCATGATACTGCGCCCGTTTAGTAGAGCAGTTGACTGTCCAGCTGACAGCTTCTCCATAAGCTGTTGATACCTGTTGGTATTTGCTATGCTGTCCAAGCCCTGCAGGCCCGTTAATAGCGCCTGTAAGTCGCTAGAGGTCAAAAGGGTTTTATTAATTGCATAGCCCTCCATTATGGATATTCCGCCATTCCTTCCTCTGGTTGTTACGAGGGGAATGCCAGCCTTGCAGATAGCTTCCATGTCGCGGTTAATGGTTCTCCGCGATACTTCAAAGCGCTCAGCAAGCTCAGGGGCTGTGATGGTTTCCCTTTGCAGAAGAAGAGCCAAGATTCCTATCAACCGGTCTAACTTTATGATGGCCGCCTCCGTTTCCTGATATCATTATAACTTAAATCCATTGTTTATGGGTGTATTTTTTAAACCGGATTTGAGATGGCCAATTACTTTACGCATTCTATATAAAAGGGCTGTTTCGAATGAAAAACCACGGTCAACTTCATTTTTGGATAAATCCATCTGGCGAGGACACATTCCGGTTTGCAGGGCATCTAGTGTAAATTGATTACATTTATGTAACGGACGGTGCTTTGTCGGGTTGGTTAGGATCATAATGTTTAAGTTATTAAAAGTGGCTCCAATACTTTTAATGTTATTAAGCATTATTGGAGCAGCCATATCAGAGCAAGGCCTTAATTAAGTCGTTTTTCAGGACGAACCCGTTATAGTAGAAGAGGATATAGACTTATGCGGGACATATGAAAAGCGCTTCATAATGAACGATGGAAGCAGCATGGCGATAGCATGTAACGAATCCTTACACTTATGAGAAAAACAGCTATACAAAAGCCCTTGAGTTTTCAAAGGCTTTAGCTGTCTAAGAAGTACGAAAAAACACTTTTTGGTGTATAATCTTAAACTTTTTAAAGTATTGAAGCTCTTGGATTTAACATTCCAATAACCGGATATAATGATTAGCCTCACGTAACACATGGTCGGCAAGGAGCGGCAGAATGATTGAACGGATTTTGCATTGCTGAATGCCCTGCGTACCTGCCATTTTGAAGTCTCTGAATTTTATGGTTTCTTTCAAAGAATTTGACGTCAACGTTTGACTGTGCGCTATACGGCAGGTGTCCAATAATGCGGAATATTCCTTAGCAAACTCGTCTGCTGAATTGAACAGCTCTACTTCTGACGGATCTAGAAGTCCACGTATAAACATGGCGTGCTCCATCATAATCCTATTCCAAAAGCATTCGACCTCTTTCATTGATATGTCGCTCAGACCGCCTTGATTTTCAAGCATCCTAACATAGTCGCGATATAACCTTGCTTCCCTGGTGATGTGTTCAATCAGCAGAGGATAATTCATAGTGAACATCCCGCAGCACAGAACATTTTTTAAAATGTTTTCTTTAAAAGAAATCAGCCCATTCAACAGTCCGATTGCCGTGCGATTGAGCTCCTGTATCTGTTTACGCTCTAATCTGTTACAATCTTGGCGACAACTGTTGATTAAGCACAATTCTTTAGCGGTTACTTCCTTATTGATTGAGATGCCGGTAAAATTCTCTGTCTGTCTTTCCGCTAAAGCTGTAAAATTCGTGACCAGTTCCCCAGAGTTCAGAACCTTCTGACTTATAATCCCGTTACTGAGCGATACAGCCTGGCACAGCAACCTGTCAAATTCTTTTTTAAAAAACTCCGCCTTTTCTGAGAAAGACTCATTAACTGGAGTAAAACCCGCCCTTAAAAATAAGGAATGCTCTTTCATTATGCGTCCAAAAAACAGATGTAACTCCAGAGACTTCACTATATAACTGTCAGTATGCATATTTCCCTCCATTAAATTAGAATGTAATTACCTCAATATATGTAAATTCTGAATGTAGTGTTCCTGCTTCGTCGTAGAAAAAGTGGAAAAAGACGGGGGAAAGTAGTGTCGGGCGCGAGTTGCGAGGCAGGCGTCAATGTGATACAGTATAACTATAATCGGTCGCAAAACGATGAGTCGGTTTTTGAGCCTAGAAGCTTTTCCTTCACACCGGCAAAATATTATGCTCATTAAATTATGTCTATATACCTAACGGTACGGAATAAAAAGGAGGTGGCTTTATGAAAAGACGTAAGCTAATAATAATTGTACTCTTGGCAATCGCTGTTCTAATTGGGGTTTACCTGCTATTTTTCAGAGGCAGCAGAGGGCTGAGTGAATACACCATGATAAAGATGGATGGTTTTGAAAGGACCATTAAGCTTCCGCCCGGCTCTAAGCATACAACTAAAGACGAGTTGAAACTGACAGGCGGCGTGTTGGAAACGGCGGAAACGTTTGCTGTTAATTTGCCAGCGGCTGATGTAACAGCATTTTATGAGGAAAATTATAAGGACTTACAAAAGGTTCAGGTTTCCATAGGATTAAACTATCTATCCGAGCGGTCAGAACCGTATTATTGCGACGGTGCGTGGGCTTTTCGCGTAGAAATATTATCCGAGCGGGATGGACGAACTAGGTTTTTAATAAGATACAACTTAGAATCATGGGGGTGGAATTATATCGACTAAGTTGATAATTACAGTTGGATTTAGCGGGGTAAATGCTGCCAGG
Source organism: uncultured Oscillospiraceae bacterium (assembly GCA_964431505.1). Taxonomy (GTDB): domain Bacteria; phylum Bacillota; class Clostridia; order Christensenellales; family CAG-138; genus UMGS946. The sequence goes on along the minus strand of CAYSKA010000025.1, from coordinate 8,604 downwards.
TTAAGACGAGGAACAGCGGCTGGCCTTTAAGTGGAGTATATTTAGAGAAAACAATGATGGCACATGTGATTCTCAATAGATTACGAGAATTATAACAGTGAGGACTCTAAGCCAATTAAGTAAAGCGGTGTTATACCTTAATGGAGGGAGCGCATACTCCCTTCAATCTTTATAGTTTTAGCCTATGCGGTTTCATGCTTTCTTTAGCGGAAAGTAATCCATGCAAACGACTTCATCACGTTTGCGTATTATTCAAATGCGATCAAAAGTGTGATCTTGTAATGTTGATAAATAAAAAAACCCTTAATTTATCAAGAGTTTTTCTGTAGTCACAACGCAAAAATGTTTTTTGTGATAGAGGCAAATCAGGCATGCCACGCCAAATGCTCATAATGTGCAGCAATATATACTTTGGTAATCGCTTCCAATCAGTATATTATCATGCAAAAGTACACTCTTATTGAAGTGCCCCGTAGGAAAATCGAATCGATCATGTAATTCAAGTGTTTGTTTATCCCAAAGGGATATGCCGCCATCTGCAATCACGATGCATTCATTATTAATGCCGAGGATTCTTGTCATGCCTTTTACAGCTTTTTTCTTTTCGTGAACAACCTCAAGGGTTGCCGCATTCACAGCTTTTATCGTCATATCCTGTGAAACCGTGTATATCATTTCATTGTGATAAGCAACACTATAAATATTTTTATTGCAGATTTTATTTTTGCGAATCAACTGAAGGCTGTTTGCGTCGGTTTCAATGAGTTCACCATTAACCGTGCCTGTATAGATGTGGCTTCCCGTAACGCAAAAATCCCAAGAGCTTGAATCGCTGATAACGATATAGCTGGCTGCTCTTGTTTTCAAATCCCAAACCGCCATTTTACCGTTGCGAATTGATATATAGGCTCTTTGCGTATCAAACCTGACAGATCCCAAGTCAGACGATAAATCCACGCCAAGACGCTTGACCTCTGTTATGTGTAAATCGTCTTTACTGAGAACATAAAGGTCGCGAAAATCAGTCAGGAAAACATACTTTTCACATATCGAAAAGTTGCGTGCTTTACCATCTTTTTTGAAAATCACATTCTGCGCAGAACAGTTCATATCAGTCAAGTCATATTTATACATCGCCTTTTTACAGCGTATATATAGGAACTGTCCGTCTACCGACATGTTCAATCCGTCATTTTCTAAATCAAGCATTATTGTCTTGTCCATCTTGTACCTTCCCCAAAAAGGATTATATAAATAATCTTTGGCTCGCCTTATTATCCAATTTAATTATACCACACATAGATGCAGAGAAAAGGCATAGCTTCCCATTGGTGAGAAGCTATGCCTTTTTTGGTGGGGATGGAGGGGCTCGAACCCCCGACCTCCTCGATGTGAGCGAGGCGCTCTGACCAGCTGGGCTACATCCCCGATACCATAAAATTTTACACCACGGGTTAATGTTTTGCAAGCACGAATTTTTATTGATGAAACCTTCTATTTATATAATGTGTTATAATTATTATAATTATTGGTAGCCTTACGTTTTAATTGTCTGCCAATTAACCTCAATATCTAAACGGAGGACGAAACAGTGAAGTGCAGATACTGCTTATGTGAGGACAGCAAGGTCGTGGATACGCGCCCAACCGAGGATGGTACGGTGATACGCCGCAGAAGGGAGTGCATTAATTGCGGGAGGCGGTTTACCACCTATGAAAAGATTGAGGAACTTCCGATCATGGTTGTGAAAAAGGATGGCCGAAGGGAACCGTTTGATAGTATGAAGATATTGGCCGGCGTAAGAAAAGCTTGTGAAAAGCGTCCTGTATCGGCTGCCGACCAGGATACGCTTGTTCGGGAGGTTGAAAAAGATGTATTCAATCTTCTTGTAGACGAGGTTGGCAGTGAACAGGTTGGGGAGATGGTGATGTCACGCTTGAGGCAGCTAGACGAAATCGCCTATATAAGGTTTGCGTCCGTTTATAGGCAATTTAAGGATATAAGTACATTTATGGACGAACTAAAATCAATATTGGATGAGCGTTGAGGTAAAGGGGGGGGCGGTTCAGATTATCAGCTTTAATCCTACAGAGGTTCAGCGCGGCTATGACATATACAAAAATATAGGGGTAAACGTGCTTACGATACCTCAACTCAATGAAAAAGGTCTCAAGCATGGTTTTACCACGCGGGAGGGGGGAGTAAGCCCAGGCCCGTTTAAAAGTCTTAATTTAAACACGAGCAGGGGGGACTGCGCTAAAAACGTTGAATTAAATTACGGCATATTTTGTGAGTCAATGGGCCTTGATATTAATAGCCTGGTGATGGTCTCCTATGTGCATGGGACAGCCGTTACGAGGGTTAGTAAAGCCGACGGGGGAAGGGGCATATCAAAGGAACCTCTTGAACCGTGCGACGGGATTATTACGAACGATCCTGGAGTTACGCTTCTTACGCTGCACGCTGACTGCGGAGCTTATTTTGTATATGATCCTGTAAACAGTGCCGTTGGATTGGCCCACGCGGGCTGGAAGGGTACGCTGGGGCGAATCGGAAGCGCCATGATACAAGCGATGTCAAGGGAGTTCGGGTCTAAAAGCAAAGATATGTTTGTAGGTATCGGTCCATGCATATGCCGAAACTGCTTTGAGGTCGACGAAGAACTAGGCCGCCGCTTTATTGATGAGTTTGGCTCTCACAGCCTATGTTCAGGGGGAAAAACGGGTAAGCTCATGCTGGATTTGGAGATGGCGGCGGCCATTCAGTTTGCCGAATCAGGCATTCACCCTAAGAATCTCACAATTATGGGCGCTTGCACGTTTGAAAACAGAGATATGTTCTACTCCTATAGAAGGGATAACGGGATAACTGGTTCAATGGCAGCATTTATAAAGACCAATAATGATTAATAGCTAAGGTTTTGCCTATATGGAGGATGACGGATTCAAACTATATTGCTTTGCGGAGTTTGATAATGTATAATAAGCAACGAAACGAATTTTGGAGGTATATATCCGTGAAGCACATTAAAACGATTCAAACGCCATGCATTAAAACCGGGGAACACACAGGCTGCGGAGAGTGCCAGGCTTCATGCCAGTCCGCGTGCAAAACATCCTGCACAGTAGCTAATCAGACCTGCCGCAAGGAAAAGGGTTAATCAACGCTTATACTATACGTTGTAGGGGCGCACGGAGAGTGATTGGATAGAAATCATTTTCCGGGTCGCCCTTAAGCATAACAAAGGAATATAGCTAACCCTCTGGAGGTTTAATTGGTACACGCATTTAAATTTAAAGATTTATACATGATATTGGATGTTGAAAGCGGTGCGATACACAGTGTTGATAAGGCCGCTTATGATGTTATCTGTGAGATAGGAAAGGGGAATGATCCCTATAAACTGCCTTATGATGCAGCTGAAATCCGCCAGATCATTTCAGAGCTGACTGAGCTTGAGAATGCGGGAGCGCTGAACACAAATGAGCCCAGCTTTGGCCAAGGAACTGAACAGCACATGATAAAATCGCTTTGCCTTCATGTGGCGCACGATTGCAACCTGCGCTGCGCGTATTGCTTCGCGGGCACGGGAGAGTTCTGTGGAGAGCGCATGATGATGTCCGCTGAGGTCGGCAGGAGCGCGCTTGACTTCCTTATGGCAAGATCGGGCAGCCGCCATAACCTTGAGGTCGACTTCTTCGGCGGCGAACCGCTTATGAACCTTAAGGTGGTAAAGGAACTGGTAACCTATGGCAGGGAGTTGGAAAGACGTTTTAATAAGCATATTAACTTCACCATGACTACAAACGGCGTTGCATTGGACGAAGATACTATAGATTACCTTAACAAGGAGATGCACAACATTGTTATAAGCCTTGACGGCAGAAGAGAAGTACACGATGCTTTAAGGCCTACGGCAAACGGGAAGGGCTCCTATGACTTAATTGTGAATAATGCTGTTGACCTTGTAAAAAGAAGAGGACAGGGAGAGTACTATATACGCGGGACATTTACAAACCGAAACCTTGATTTTACAAAAGATGTTCAGGCATTGCACGGCCTGGGCTTTGATCAGATTTCACTCGAGCCCGTGGTGCTGCCTGAAGACAGCCCATATGCAATATTAGACTGTCATATAGAGAGAATATTGGATGAATATGAGATTTTGGCGGATTACCTGCTCAATAGCAGGAAAAGCGGAAGATTTATCAACTTCTTTCACTTCATGGTTGACTTTGGAAACGGCCCCTGTTTAAAAAAACGGATGTCCGGCTGCGGCGCCGGCGTAGAATATGCGGCAATATCGCCCGACGGAGGAATATATCCGTGTCACCAATTTGTTGGAGACGATAAATATAAGATGGGCAATGTCACCACAGGCGAATATAACGAAGAGATAAGCCGCGAATTTAGTTTATGCAATATAGCCGCCAAGCCAAAGTGCCGGACATGCTTCGCAAAATACTTCTGCAGCGGAGGCTGTGCGGCCAACGCGTATAAATACAATGGCAGCATATTTGAACCGCATGCGATTACCTGTGCATTTGAGCGCAAACGCGCGGAAATAGCAATGGGCATATTTGCTAAGGAACATGAATTCGGATGCTGATTATAGAGCGCGATTGCAGATATGGAATGCCTAGCGGAGATGATTTGCCTGCGGTTGAAGGTATTACCCCATTTCTCGCCAGTTTATTATACGCAAGGGGTGCGAAAAACGCTCGCCAAATGAACGAGTTTCTTAACCCATCGCTTGACCAGCTTCACGACCCAATGCTTCTTCCGGATATTGAAAAGGCTGTGAAGCGTATTGAACGTGCCATCTCATCAAACGAGATGATCTGCATATTCGGCGATTATGACGCGGATGGAATCTGTGCTACCTCCATCTTGGCAAGATACCTCAGGTCAAGGGGAGCGAAGGTGGGATACCATATACCGTCGCGGCATGAACATGGATATGGCATGAATCCCGAGGCAATCCATATTATAAAAAAGCATGGGGTATCTTTAATCATTACTGTGGATAATGGCATAGCGGCAATAGAAGAAGCAAAGACATGCCGTGAGCTTGGCATGGACCTTATCGTTACAGACCACCATAAATGCCAGGATGAACTGCCCCAATGCGTTGCGGTAGTAGCGCAGTCGCGCCCCGATTGCAAATATCCAAACACCAACCTCTGTGGAGCAGGTGTGGCTTTGAAGCTTGTTCACGCTATTGGCGGATACGACGCTATGCTTCCGCTTATACCCCTGGCGGGGCTTGCTACAATAGCGGATATTGTACCACTGGTGGGCGAAAACCGCGTGCTTTCCGTTTACGCCCTCAAATCCATAAATTCAGGGAATTGCTTTTCCGGACTTTATGAGCTTGGGAGAGAAATAAAGCCTGATAATGAAAACCCTCAGTTTGACGCCAGAGATCTTATGTTTGGCATGATTCCAAGAATAAATGCGGCGGGCAGGATGAGAGACGCTAAACCGGGCGTTTCGCTGTTTATGACCGACAACCGGAATGAAGCCCGAATGATCGCAAGGCAGTTGAGCGAATTAAACCTGCTTAGGCGTGAAGAGGAGCAAAAGGTCTTTGAGAGCGCATTGAGTATGATTGAAGGACAGGACTTAACCCACAGCAGGATAATCATGCTGTATTCTGAGGAATGGAACCCGGGGGTAGTGGGTATTGCCGCTTCGCGGATATCGGAGAAGTTTTACAGGCCGGCAGTATTGTTTACACTAAATGGAGAAATACTTACGGGCTCGGCACGCTCGATAGTAGGGGTTGACATATTCAAAGCATTCCATGCCAATAAGGAATTTTTTATAAAGTATGGGGGCCATGAAAGAGCTGCTGGCGCAACCCTTAGAATCTCAGAGTTTGAGAAACTCAAGGAAGCCCTCAATTCATATTTGAAAGAAAATATACAGGATCACGTATTCCTTCCCCGTCAAAAATACGAATTCGATATTACGCTCGATAAGGTTAACATTGATCTTGCCCAAGAGATCACAAAGCTGGAACCGTTTGGCGAGGGGAACCCGGTGCCGCTGTTTATGACAAGCGGGTTAAAACTTAGGAATCTCAGAAGAATTGGCAATGACGGGGCGCATCTAAAGGCTGTAGTTCAAGCGGATATGAATGCCTGTGAAGCTGTGGCATACTGCATGGGCTCTGAATTTGACGAGTTGCTCGCAATGGATAGATGTATGGTAGTCCATACGCCAATCGTTAATTCCTGGCGGGGAAGCAAGGTGCTTCAACTAAGGATGAAGGCGGTAGCGCATGATAGGATTAGAGATATTGCAGGCTATATAAATAACAACGATTCAAAGTTTTTTGATGCATTTTTTAAAAATGTAGTTTATAATGAAGGAGATATTTGTCCTAAGTTTACGCGTGTATCCGGAGTGGACTGTCTGCGCGAACTGCTGAGCGGCGACATCACGGGTACGTTGGTACTATGCTTTACGCAGGAGGGCGCGGCAGACCTGCTGCGTGAGTTATCTGAGCTTAAGCTATGGGATAGGCTTGATATGGCCTTTTGTTGCGTCAGGAATAGGCCTATAGCCTATAATACCGTACTATTCGCTCCTGTTATGGAAAAACTGGAAGCGCATCAATACAAAAATATACTTGTGTACGATACGTGCATGAGCGTGGAAGTGTTGAAAGGATTGTTCAAAATAGCGCCTCGCGCAAACCTGTTTGTTTCACATGTTCAGGAAGCTTTTGGTCAGAAACTGAAATGCGCGATAGATACGGAGCGCAGCCGCATAGCTGAAATATACACCTCTGTGTGCAATGCCCTTAAGCAGAAAAAGAGGCGAAGGAGGGAGCTATGCTCCCAGCTTACGGGAATGTCAGTATGTACGCAATACGAATTCAGCTTTGCGTTTGATGTATTTATAGAGCTTGGATTTATAAGGGTTGAGAGATGCGATGAAGTGCGGCTTATACCCAACGCTGGGAAGAGAAAGCTTTGTGAAAGCAGGTTATATATGGGGGTTGCATCGCTGCCGGATAGGCTTGACAAATACTATGATATGACGCAATTACCTCAGATTGGAGGATTAAACGATGGATCTGAAATCCATGATTAGAGATATACCCGATTTCCCAAAGAAGGGAATACTGTTTAGGGATATAACCACATTGCTTAAGGATGCGGGCGCATATAAGCAGCTTATAGACGATATGGCAAAAAGCCTTGCCGGATATGGCGTGGATGTGGTCGTTGGGCCTGAAGCCAGGGGATTTGTTATAGGGTCTGCGCTTGCTTATGCTCTAAACGCGGGGTTTGTAGTGGCGAGGAAACCTGGAAAGCTTCCTTATAAAACAAACCGTTATGAATATGGCCTGGAATATGGATGTGATGTGCTCGAAATACACGAGGATGCCATAGCATGCGGCCAAAGGGTTGTAGTAGTTGACGACCTGCTGGCCACTGGAGGCACGGCTCTTGCAACAATAAAGTTGATAGAGCAGGCCGGAGGCAGAGTTGTTGCGGCAAGATTCGTAATTGAACTGCGCGATTTAATGGGCAGGGAAGTATTAAAAGGCTACGATATTGAAACGTTGATACAGTATTGAACAGCTGGCGTTAAGGTCATTAAGTAATGAATACATGAAACGTCTAAGCATATATTCTGTTGTAATGCGTTGAAAATGCTGCTGTATTGGCAACTGGCAGAAGGGGGGGTAAACAATGGATCAGCTCATTAAGGTTTGCAGTAAAAGATTTTCAGAAGCTGATATTGAGTTGCTCAAAAAGGCTGCTGAGTTTGCTAAAAAGGCGCATGAAGGCCAGCTCCGCGAGTCAAAGGAGCCCTATTATATCCATCCTAAAGCCGTGGCCATGATGCTTAATGAAATGGGCATGGATCTCAATGTGATTATTGCGGGATTGCTGCATGATACGGTAGAGGATAACGATTATGTAACCATAAGAAATATCAAGGTTGAATTTGGCGATGATATAGCGGAGATGGTTGACGGCGTTACAAAGCTGACCAAGAGCGGAAACGACAAGTCGATTTCCAAAGAGGACAGGCAGGCCGAGAATTTCAGAAAGATGTTCGTAGCTATAGCAAAGGATGTGCGGGTTGTAATAATAAAACTTGCGGATCGGCTGCATAACATGAGGACGCTTGAATATTGCGACCCTGATAAACGCGTAAGAAAGGCGAGGGAGACGCTGGAGGTTTACGCGCCCCTTGCGCATAGGTTTGGAATGGGTGCTATGAAGGTCGAGCTTGAGGACCTTGCTTTTGAGCATATGCATCCGGACGAGTATAAAAGGCTTAGGGATGCCATTGAACCCCAGCAGCGAGAGCGGATGAGCATGCTGATGAGCGCCATGAGCTCTATTTCCGAACATCTTAGGAATTCAGGCATAAAGGCGGAGATAAGCGGCCGTAGAAAGCATCTATACAGCATATATAAAAAACTTAAAAAACAAGATACAATATTAAATGAAATATATGATTACGACTCCTCAGTAACAGACAAAAACACTGATGTATACGAGAACACAATCAAAACGTTTGTAAAATTGCTTGCACCGTTTGCCCCTCACTTCTGCGAGGAAATATGGGAACTCC
>CAYSKA010000024.1:0-13765 GCA_964431505.1 uncultured Oscillospiraceae bacterium | reverse complement strand
TATTAGACTGTATTCAAGTTTGCCAAGAACGCTATGCCACGATGATTTGCTTCCCTTTAATGTTTTGATTAATGATGAAAGAGCAGCAATAATCGATTGGGAAGCTGCTGGGATTTTGCCATACCCGACTTCTCTCGCGCGGCTTATCGCTCACGGTACAGCTGATGAAGATGCTTTCTTCTACATGACGCAAGGGGATAAGGAGTTTGCCATCGAATATTATTACGAACATCTGATAAAGGAAAAGGGTATTATCTATGGCGACTATCAAAGGGCAATGGATTACTTTTTGTTGTACGAGTACTGCGAGTGGATTATGCTTGGGGTAAAGTATGATGATGCTGATATGATGCGCTATAAGGAATACTTTGCAAAAGCAAAAGAACATATTAAGAAGCTGTCATAGTAAAGCTAAAAAAGCAAATGCAGCTGCAAATAGGCGGTTATCATTCCTTTTTTGTTGTGTAAGCTATCTACTAAGAGCGTACTTTTATATACAGGCCTGCAACCATGTATCATACGTTCTGTATAGCCGGCAGCCCTGAGTCCGAATAAAGGGAAGGGTTTGCGCCGCCTGTTCCCTAACAAGGCGTGCTGCTTGGGCTGATATTTTGAAAATTAACATCAGGTCAAGAACCCCTCTTACCGCAGATGGCAAGAGGGGTTCTTGATGTTTTACGGCCACCCGGCGTTTCCGCCCGGTCCTTATCTTAAATTACTTGATTGGTATAGCACGATCATGAGTTGCTCATGTATTGATACGAGGATACGATAAACCCAAATTCGTTGCCTGACGGCAGCAGTGAAAGCACAGCTTTGCCTATGGGAGCACCGCCTTCATTTAAGACCGCGTTCAGGTTTACCTTTATGGTTCCGTCGTAGTCGGTCGATGACGCCAGCTCCTCGTCAGGTACAAATTTCTGCGAATCAAACTCGAATCTATATGACGGTGCCTCCGATACAGCGACATGATAGTATTCATCATCAGCGTAAATGGCTTGCGGGGGATCAGCGTTCTCATCCTTTTCCGTACGGAATGGGAACACCAGGCCAAATGTGTTCATCATAAGCTTATCAGCCTCTTCAATGCTGACAAGTCCATATATCCCATCCTCTGCAGGCTCAATAAAGGGCCCGTAATAGTATGATAGGAATCCTTCAAAGTTGGAAGCGTTCATGCCGCGGGAGCTGTCAAAATCTGCGGTTCCTGTAAAACCCCAAACCACTCTCAGCAGCGTTTCGATCTGATTGTCATTAAGAAGGACTTCGGTATATTCTCCGCTTGGCCGGGGCGATTTCACGGTTGCCGAAGGGCTGGGGCTGTCTGTACCCGAACTGCAGGCCACAGCAAAGAATGCCATAATTAATATCAATGCAATAGCGGTGGATTTTTTCATAGGTTGACCTCCGTACCGGTGGTTTTGTCTGAGGGGCTTTTATTTGCGCGCTTCCTGATCTGCGCCAATACTAAGCCTGCAACAATTATAGCACATCCGAATATCATCCTCAATTCCAACTTTTCTCCCAAAAACATCACTCCGAATATGCACCCAAACGGCGCTTCAAGGCACAGGAACAACGACGCATATGAAGGCGACGCATATTTTATGCCGATATTTTGAAGCAAAAGCGCGATTAGGGTTGCCGCAATCCCTACATATGCAAGGCTAAGCCATGTATCCGATGGAATTGATATAGCAGGCGTTTCAAAAAGCAGGGAGGCGGCCCACGCGAACAGCGCGGCAAACATGAACTGCAGGCACGTTAACATCATTATGTTATCACCATCATCCGTAAAAACGCCCACCAGGCATATATGCAGCGCAAATAAAACGCCGGACAGCATCGTAAGCCCGTAGCCAAGCATTTTTCCATTCGATGCGCCAGCGCCGCCCAATGAAAGCACGCCTATACCGGCAAGGCATAGAAGGGCGGCTATCAATTCGTTTGCGGATGGCCTTTTGCGCTTTAATCCCCACATGAGCAGCGGCACTAAAACAACATAGATTGCCGTGATGAAGGCGTTTTCCCCCACTGTAGTCAATGTAAGGCCGTACGTCTGAGTAGCGAAGGCCGCATATAACGCCGCGCCGACTAAAGCGCCGTGAATCAAAAGCCGGCCGCACAGCGACCTGCGGAATTTTACCAACATAAATGAAAGCCCGAGCGCGCCTATTGAAAACCTGACGGCGAGTATTGTATTTGTAGGCAATACGTCGAGCGTGTTTTTCATTACTACAAAGCTGGCGCCCCATATTGCCGCCGCAATGATCAGCATAAGGCTTGCCGCCGCGGTTTTTGTCTTCAGATTAGTCATTACACACTCCTCCTTTTAAAATCATCGCCGCGCCCGCGTCCTTTAGCTGAAAAAAGACGCGCAGCGGCACAAAACAATGTGATGCCGATAGCGCGCCATCCAGAAACAAAAAACTATTGAATACCACACCAGTGATTTTCAATAGCTCTTCACCACATAGGATGACAGTCGCAATGCGCTGGGCATTGCGCCCAAGCAATCAGGGAGGAGCTAACCTGAAAACTTTCGGCGACATGCACATTCGCGTACAGCCTTGCATGCTCCCATGCTTTGCATCCGTTCGTTACCTTGCACTGTCGCGCCTCTATTCCAGTATTTTAATGTACATAATCATTATATTATAATGATTTTACTAATGTCAACACATAAGCGCGGTTTTCTCATCTTAAAGCATCCTCTTTTAATATCAATCAGCTCTATGATTATAGAAAAAACCTGTGGACGGGCTGGCTTTGTCCGTGTGCCGAATCGCCTAATTGTGACGTGCATTTCACAGAAATGACACCAAAACCATGCAGGAATTTTGCGCAGGGTGGGGAATATATTAAATAATGCTGATAAAGGCGGTCGCGCCTGAATATGTGCGGCGCGCAAATGGAGCAGATGAAAGGAGAATGAGTATGCGTATCTTGATTACCGGTAAAAACATTGAGGTATCGGACTATCTTCGCGAACTAGTAAATAAAAAGGTTTCGAAGTTAGAAAGGTATTTTCCTAACGATACCGTTGCCCAAGTTACGATGGCGGTTGAGCGAAGCCGCCATATAGTAGAAGTAACGATACCTTACAGCGGCGGGATTATTCGCGGCGAAGAGGTTACGGGCGATATGTACGCATCGATAGACAATGTGCTGGATAAGCTGGAAAAGCAGATCATCAAGCACAGGACCAGGCTTGAAAAGAACCTCCGCGCCGGAGCGTTTAAACCGGAGGAGGGTTTCATGGCTGATACAGCGGAGGATGCGGACGATGAACCGGCGCATCTGGTCAGGGTAAAGCGCTTTGATATGAAGCCGATGACGGTTGAGGAAGCCATGCTTCAGCTTCAGCTGCTGGGCCATGCCTTCTATGTCTTTTCAAATGCCGATACGGACGATATAAATGTGATATACTTGCGCAAGGATGGCAACTTTGGACTGATCGAACCTGCATAAGCTTTAATACAGAGAAAAAGAGGGGATAACGGGCGGCCTGCGGCCGCCCTTGTTTTTAAATTACCTCAAAGCAGATGAGCAATACGAACAAAGAAGCGCCTTTAATGCATGAATATAGCGGCCGCCACTGTTTAGGGGCTGAGGACCTTATAGGAACTAAATGATCAATAGGGGAATACGCTGCGATTATCGAAAAAATGTTTGCAACTTCATGGTTTGAGTTTATAATATAATAGTTTAATTGACTTGGTAGCTTGCGGAGGCGGAATGTATATTTTAGTGGGCCTTGGAAATCCAGGGCTGGAATATAGGGACACGCGGCATAATATCGGTTTCATGACCATTGACATGCTCGGCGATAAATTCGGCATGCTTTTAAGCAGGCGGGCCCACCGCGCGCTTATAGGCGAAACGCGCGTGAACGGCGAACGCGTGGTTTTGGCAAAGCCGCAGACGTATATGAACCTGTCCGGTGAAAGCGTCAGGGACATGATGAACTGGTATAAGGCTGACCATGACAGTCTTGTAGTCATATACGATGATATTGATCTGCCCTTAGGAAGTATAAGAATCCGTGAGAGGGGCAGTTCAGGAACGCATAATGGGATGAAAAGCATCATCTATCAGCTTGGATACGATGATTTTCCGCGCATACGCGTGGGAATAGGCGCCTCGGACGGCAGGCAGCTGGCATCGTATGTGCTGGGCGTACCGGACAAGAGCGAGCGCCAATTGCTGACAGCTGCCATGAGGATGGCGGCAGATGCGGCCACCATGATAGTTGAGGGCCGGATAAAGGACGCTCAGGCCCTATATAACAAAAAGGGAAAGACCTTGAGGAGGGAATCCGAGCAACCATCGGATAGGTAGGTATGCATCCAATTCTTAAAACTCTCATGCGCTCGGAGGAATACAGGCGCCTGCGCGCGGCTGTCAGCGAAGGCCGCGGCCCTGTCAGCGTATTTGGGCTTAACGAAGCGCATAAAACGCATATGGCGTCGGCAATCGCGGGTGAAGCCGGCATATGTGGGCTTTACATTGCCCAGAACGAGCCTGCTGCGCTTTTGGCATACGAAGACATCTCTAAATATAATGAAAACGCGCTTGTGTTTCCGACCAGGGACATATCGCTTGCGGCAAACGCTTATGCGGTATCAGCTGAAATAGAAATGCGCAGGATACAAGTCCTGTCGCGGCTCAGCGAGGGCACGCCATGCTTTATAGTTGCGCCTATAGAAGCCCTTTTGCAGCGTCTTGTCCGGCCGGCCGTTATAAATTCATTTATATATACGCTTAAGATTGGAGATTCAATAGAACCGGACGAACTGTTTGGAGGCCTTGCGTCGGCCGGCTATGAGCGCGTTGACCTCTGTGAGGAAAGGGGCCAGATGGCCCGCAGGGGGGGATATATTGATGTTTTTCCTATAGACGCCGTATATCCGGTAAGAATTGAATTCTTTGATACGGATATAGACACCATGCGTGAGTACGATCCCCTTACACAGCGCTCAACGCGCAACACGGAACACATCAGGATACCGCCGGCTACAGAGGTTCCATGCGGCCGCCTTGCCATGCGGGCCGCAGCTTCGAGGATGAAGGGCATTGATGCGTTCAACGAGGAAAGAGAGCTTCTTGAACAGGGCGTTATGCCCATAGACCCGCTGAATCTGCTTCCGATGCTGTATGAGGATGGGGCGTGTCTGCTAGACTACCTTCCTGAGAGCGCTGTCATTTTTTTCGACGAACCTCCAAGGTCTGAAGAAGGCTCAAGCATAGCGTACAATATCTTCATGGAGTCGCTAAGCGGCTTTATATCTGAGGGAACGGCGCATAAGTCGCAGGCGGGCCTTATGTTTTCGCCGGCAGAGGTTATATCAAGGCTTGACGCGGGAAAAACGGTTATGCTATACACACTTACCAGCACCTATAATGCGATAAAGCCGAAATCCCTGTTCAGCTTTAGCACTCGGTCGATACCAAGATACCTAAAGGTTGACGAGCTTCTCAGGGATGACATCATTCACTGGAGGAGGAACAAAACCGCCGTTGCCATTTTCGCCGGAGCCCATGCGGACAGGATCGGCGAAAGCCTCCAGGAGATGGGACTGGACGCCCCGACGGCGGATTCGCTGGATCGCGAGCTGGTTTTCGGGGAGCTGATAATAGTGCGCGAGTCGCTGTCGCGCGGCTTTGAATATCCAGAGCTGCATGTTGCGGTAATCACCGAATACGAGCTGTTCGGAGCGGCAAAGCGCCCCGCGCCCAAGAGGGCTAAAAAACATCAGCTGGCGTTTTCAGAACTCAATGTTGGCGATCTTATTGTTCATGAAGTTCATGGCATAGGGCGCTTTGCCGGCGTGGAAACGATAGAGGCCGACGGCAGGGTAAGGGATTATATACGGCTGATATACCGCGACGGGAACTCGCTTTGCTTGCCGACAGACCAGCTTGATAGGGTACAGCGGTACGTTGGTACCGGAGAAGAACCGCCGAAGCTGTCAAAGATCGGGTCATCAGAGTGGCAAAAAACGGTGTCGCGGGCGCGTGAAGGCGTAAAAAAACTTGCCTTTGACCTGGCCAAGCTATACGGTGAAAGGGCGTCCAGAAGGGGCTACAGCTTTTCGCCGGATGCGCCGTGGCAGACCATGATGGAATCGGATTTCCCATACGAGGAAACGCCTGATCAGCTTACATGCATTGAGGAAATAAAGCGGGATATGGAAAGCCCCCGGGTTATGGACAGGCTTTTGTGCGGGGACGTGGGATATGGAAAAACCGAGGTGGCGCTGAGGGCGGTGTTTAAGGCCGTAATGGACTCAAAACAGGCGATATTCCTGGTGCCTACCACTATCCTGGCTCAGCAGCATTATAATACGGCTGTGTCAAGGTTTGCGGGGTTTCCCGTAAGGGTGCGCATGCTGTCAAGGTTTACCCCAAAAAAGGAGGTGGGGCAGACGCTTGACGAGCTGGAATCCGGAAAGGCTGACGTTGTCATAGGAACCCATAGGCTGCTTGCCAAGGATGTTAAATTCAAGGACCCCGGGCTGTTCGTGATAGACGAAGAGCACAGGTTCGGAGTTGGGCATAAGGAGCAGATAAAGGAGCTAAAAAAGGATCTTGACGTCTTGACCCTGAGCGCTACCCCGATACCGCGTACGCTTCATATGTCCATGACGGGAATAAGGGACATGTCCGTAATTGAGACCCCGCCCGAGCACCGTTATCCGGTGCGCACATTTGTAATGGAGTATTCAGAATCAATGGTAAGGGAAGCTGTATTGAAGGAGATGGGCAGGGGAGGGCAGGTGTTTTTCGTATACAACAGGGTGCATGACATGGAGAGGTTTGCCGGCAAGCTCCGAAGCTTTATGCCTGAAGCCAGGATAGCCTTTGCGCACGGTCAAATGCCTGAAAGAACGCTGGAACGCACAATGCTTGAGTTTATAGAGCATAAATACGACCTGCTGCTTTGCAGCACCATAATTGAGAGCGGCCTTGATATAAACAACGTCAATACAATAATTATATATGACGCCGATAAGCTTGGGCTTGCGCAGCTATATCAGCTCAGGGGCAGGGTGGGTCGGGGGATGCGCCTGGCCTATGCGTATCTTATGACCAAAAGCGGCGCGGTGCTCACGGAGGTTGCGGCAAAGCGTTTGAAGGCTATAGGCGAGTTTACGCAGTTCGGTTCGGGCTTTAAAATAGCGATGCGGGACCTTGAAATAAGGGGAGCGGGCAATATACTTGGGCCAGAGCAGCATGGCTTTATGTCGCAGGTGGGCTATGAGATGTATCTAAGACTGATCGGCCAGGCCGTTAAGGAGGCCAGGGGAGAGGAGCAGCAAAAACAGGTTCACTGTGTGGTAAATATACCGCTTGACGCTAATATACCCCCAAAATACATTAAAAGAACAGAGGAGCGCATGTCAATGTATCGCCGTATTGCGTCTATAAAGTCAAAGGTGGACATGCAGGATGTGCAGGATGAGCTGATAGACCGCTATGGCGACATCCCCGAAATGGTTCAGAACCTTCTTGACATATCCGTAATAAAGGGAAGCGCAGAGATGGCCTGCATTACAAACCTAAGCATAAACGAGGGGGAAGTTAAGTTTGCTTTTGACAGCGATGCGCCAATAGACCCGTCAAGGCTGCTTAACCTCGCAAAGCGCATAAAGGGGGCCAGATTCTTTATGGCCGAGACGCCGGTGCTGCAGATAATTCAGAGAAATGCTACAATACCGAATATAATGCGCTCTTTGTTACAAATTATTCACGCTCTAGTTGATTGCATTGATAGTAAAAGATGATATACTTATTGATGTAGGCACACGGGCGCTTTAACAACGCTTTAGACTAAAGGTATATAAATTCATTCAGATTCAAGGAGTTTTCCATAATGAAAAGAGCAGTATGCATAGTTCTGTGCGCGATATTTATATTTGGGGCCGCGGCCGCGGTGTTTGTAGCGACGGGCTGCAACCTTAACAACGCTGATACGGTGGTTGCGCAGGTAGGGGATAAAACCATTAAGCTTGGTGAGTTTGAGAGCATGTTTAACATGTACCTGACGACATGGCAGAACTACGGTTATGATATGACCTCAAACGAGGAGGACCTGATAGCGTTTCAGGATAATATTCTGGACCTGATGGTGGGAGAGCTTGTCGTCCTCTATCAGGGCGAAAAGCAGGGGATGCTTGAGCTTAACGATGAGCAGAAGGCAGAGCTGCAGGAAAAGATTGATTATGATCTGAATGAACTGATAGAATATTATACTAATCTTGCGAAAGAGGAAGGCGCCGAGGATATAGACGCGCGCGTACGGGAGCTTGTGGAAGAGGAAGCGGAGCACTACGTGGGCTCAATGAGCTATGATGAGTACATTGCCTATCTAAAACAAACGGTTGAAGATAACTATATGATTTCGGTTGTAGAAGCAAAGGCGCTGGAAAACTTAGCCGCAAGCGATGGAGACATACGGTCTTGGTATGACAAAAAGCTTGAAGAGCAAAGGACCAAGTATGACAATGATCCGAGCGCGTATAAGGACGACATGGAATATTATGACATGTATGGCGGAGAACCGGTATTATATACGCCAAAGGGATATCACAGAATACTGCATATCTACACAACCACCAAGAGCAGTCTTGGCAGCGAATACACGGCGCTTAAGGGTGAAATCGCAGCGCTGCTGAGCGAATACGGGGAGCTTGCGGTTGCCGATGAACTTTCAGGCGAAGAAAACAATTCAGAGCGTCTCAAGGAGATAGTTGAGGAGTATCGGGACAAAAAGAAAGAGGCCGACGATATGTTCCAGGAGCATTACGAAGATGCACGGATAAAAATCGAAGAAGCATATGAAAAGCTTGAAGCAGGGGGGACGTTCAGCGAAGTAATGATGGAATATACTGAAGACGTTAATATAATTAATTTTGAAGCGCTGCAGCAAAAGGGCATGCTTATAAGCGACGGGGATGAGGAAAGCTATGTGGACTGGTCTAAAGAGGTAAAAGCCGCCTTTACCGAGCTTAAAAAAGGAGAGTACTCCGATATATTTATGGATGAAGACGGTTATCATATAATTTACTATCTTGGTGATGAAACCAGCGGCGAAGCGCCTTTGGAGGAATACGGGGAGGCTATTGCAAACCTGGTGGCCGCTGAAGCCCATACATCGGAATGGCAGGCTTTGATAGATGAGTGGATGAAAGACGAATCCGTAACCATCCATACAGACCGTATACGCCATGTAGGAAGGAAGGCGGAGACAACTGGAAATGCTAATAACGGGGACTGACGTTAAAATGAGGTTGGATAAATATTTAAAGGTATCCAGGATAATAAAAAGGCGCACTGTAGCTAACGAAGCCTGCGACCTTGGCCGGGCCAGTATTAACGGCAAGGTCGCAAAGCCATCAAGCGAGGTCAGGGAGGGCGACGTGATAGAGGTGCGTATGGGCCAAAGAATTATGAAGATAAAGGTGTTAAGCGTACAGGAGCACGCGTATAAGGCGGATGCTTCGGGGATGTACGAGATATTGGCGTAAATGGTGGACGCATATAAAAGAATCGTCTGCGAAACAGACGCCGCGATAATATTGGCGGCCGGCGTTTCCACACGCATGGGCGGGGATAAGACCACCATGACGATTGCGGGAGAAACGCCGGTTTCACTATGCGTAAAAGCGTTTTTACTATGCGGCTTTAAGCGCATCATAATCACTGCCGGCTGCGAAAACCTGGAATACCTGAATTCAATACGTGGCAGCGGCAATATAAATGTGGTGATGGGGGGCGGCACCAGGCAAAGATCGGTGCTCAACGCGCTAAGGCAGCTTCCTGAAGATACCCGTATAGTGGCGATTCACGATGCGGCCAGGTGCCTTGTAACCCCTGAGCTGATTATAAGCACGGTTGAATCCGCCGGCCGCCATGGAAGCGGGATAGCAGCTATTGGATGCAGGGATACCATACGCGACACGCATACTGGCCAAGTTATTGAAAGAGGAAACCTGATTATGGCCCAGACGCCGCAAACCTTCTCCTACCCTGAGATCCTAAGCGCATATGAGCGCGCCGAAGCGCAGGAGCTTGAAGCTACCGACGATTGCTTCGTTTATGAACTTGCGGGCAATAGGGCAAGATTTGTGGATGGGAACGTAATCAATCAAAAGTTAACATATCATAGCGATCTGCCCCTTTTCGAGGCGGTGGCGGCCAGCCGTGGAGCGGCTTTTCTCAGAGTCGGATACGGAGAGGATACACATCGGTTTGCTGAGGGACGCAGGCTTGTGATAGGCGGCGTCGACATACCGTTTAGAACCGGGCTGCTGGGGCATTCCGATGCGGACGTGTTGGTACATTCGGTGATTGACGCGGTGTTAGGCGCTTGTGCGCAGGGCGATATAGGAAGAAGCTTTCCGGATACCGATGAAGAGTACAGGAATATAAGCTCCATTGAGCTTTTAAGGCGAACCGGCGCAAAATTAGAAGCCCTAGGCGTTAAAATTAATAATTTGGATGCAACGGTAATTGCGCAGGAGCCAAGGCTTATGCCACATATTGAGCGCATGAGGGAAAATTTATCGTCCGCGTTAGGTCTAAATACCCAAGCGGTAAGCGTTAAGGCCACAACGCCCGAGCGCACGGGACCGGAGGGGCGGATGGAATGCATAAGCTCCAGATGCGTGGCATGCATAACAATGCCGGTTAATAGATCTAACGCACGTAATTGCTTATGAATGCATATTCTCCAACAGCGGCCAATGGTGTTCCATTTCTGCTTGAACACCATTTCGCGTTATGTTATACTTTATAAGGGGAGTTTTAAGAATAAAAATATTAGGAGGTCTTTAATGGAAAACAATGAAAATAACTACTCAGGCGGCCCAGTGAGCAATAATTCGGGACCGACCAGCACGAAAGCGGTTTTATCTTTGGTATTTGCAATCGTTTCGTTTGTAATATCATTTATTTCGTCGCTTTTCTATCCGGCAATTATCGGAATAGTACTTGGAATCGTAGCTATAATACTCGCCGTTGGCGAACGCAAGGAAAACCCGGGCAATGGGCTTGCTACAGCGGGTCTTGTTGTAGGTATAATAGCCCTGGTACTCAATGCGATATGCCTTATCGCGTGCGGGGCGATTGCAGGTATGGCGGCATGCGCGGTATTGCCGTTTGTAAGCTAAAGAACAATACTTATAAATGAAGTGAAGCATGCAGGCGCCGTCAAGGGCGTCTGCATATATAATTTAAGGATGAGGTGAAATTATGCATCCATTTATAGAATTTTGGGGAATTACCATTCCAACATACGGCATTTGCTGCGTAATCGGACTAGCCCTGGCTATGCTGCTGCTGTTATATACGCATAAAAAGAGGGGGTTATCCCGCCAGGACGCTTACTATTGCGCGATATTCGCCATAATAGGCGGTTTTATTGGGGCTAAGCTCATGTTCCTTATCGTGGAGCTTCCAACTATCATAGAGAACCCGTCGTTTTTGAAGTCGGCAATTTTGGGGGGCTTTGTTTTCTACGGCGGATTGATAGGAGGCGTTGCGGGCGGAGCGATCTACTGCAGAAAGTATAAGCTCAATATGCTTGAGGTTACGGACGCCTATGCGGCTCCGCTTACGCTTGCTCAGGCAATAGGCAGGGTTGGCTGTTTTTTTGCCGGATGCTGTTATGGAATGGAAAGCGATTCGCCGCTTGCCATAATATTCCCGGGAAATGGGCTAACGCCGGGAAACGTATCATTGCTTCCTACGCAGCTCTTTGAGTCGGCATTTTTACTTATTCTAACGGCAGTTTTGCT
Organism: uncultured Oscillospiraceae bacterium; assembly: GCA_964431505.1. Lineage (GTDB taxonomy): Bacteria > Bacillota > Clostridia > Christensenellales > CAG-138 > UMGS946. The sequence goes on along the minus strand of CAYSKA010000024.1, from coordinate 1,964 downwards.
TTTAATATTGAAAAAAAGCAAAAAGCCTGGTATTGTTACCGCATGGTATTTCATCCTTTATTCCGTATGGCGCTTTTTCATCGAATTCTACAGAAACGATCCGCGTGGAAGCGTGGGGACGCTCTCAACTTCCCAGTTTATAAGTTTAATACTGTTCCCAATAGGGGTGGCCATGCTGATATGGATTTACTTAAAAAAGAAGGATAAGCCAGCGTCAGGCCAGGATAAGACGACAGAAGAAAGCTGACTTTGCTTGAATTAGGATTTGTTTATGTGACGTAGGCGCCGCCGTTGAAGCGGCGCCTCAATGTATCGCTTTCCCGCAAATATATAAACTACCGAGGGATATATATGAAAAAAACGATTATTGCAGCTATACTTATCTGCCTAATTGCGGCCGGATGCACAAAAGACGCGGCTCAAAGCTATCGTATTTTTTATGGGCGGGGAATTGATCGAATTGAAACGGCAAAGCAGTTCGCGTTGGACTTTTCAGGTGAAAAGAAGGAGAAAGTCAGCTTTGAGTTAGAAGAATATGATGCGCTTAAGCGGGTATATAAGTTTAAATTTGGGAACTCGGCGCGCAGTTACAGATGTGAAATTGATTCTGAAACCGGATTGACCATTCAATATGAATTTGACGGTGAACCCAATTTTAACCGTTGCTCAGGAGGCATTCTGGGGCAAAGCGAGGTTATAGCAATAATAATGAGAATTGATGATAGCGTCGATGAGAGCGGTATTTCTATGCATGTTGACAAACAAAATGATGACGGGCTTACTGTATATGAGGGAGAAGCATATGGCAGCATATACAAATATTATTTTGAAATTGAGGCCGTAAGCGGGGCGGTAGTTCAATGGAAAACGAGTGCCCTTGCCAGCTGAGGGTAAAATCGGATGATTTCAAAACAGGCATTTATTGCGGACCGCATTTTTTCACAGCATCTCACAAACAACTGGACCCAGGCCACCGCCAAACTCTCATTGATATAAAAGCGCCTCTTTCCCCCCGCTATTACGCGATTGAAAAGAGGCATGTAAATGTTTTTAGGTTTTGAGCAGTTTTCCAGTCAAACGAATATTTTGCGTACCAGGGACAATACTCTCGTTAGCCCGCTAAGCGTTCAACCTCTCAAAAAGCTCCGATATAGAGGGGTTTTTTACTTGCCGCAGCAGCACTTGCAGCCGCCGTCCGCCTTGGCTATGTGGCAAATGAGGTCGACGACCTTGTTGGAATAACCCCACTCGTTGTCATACCAGGCGATTAGCTTTACAAAATTCTCATTCAAACTGATTCCAGCGTCTGCGTCGAATATGCATGTACGCGGATCGGTATAGAAATCGGATGAAACGACCTTATCCTCGGTATAGCCGATAATTCCCTTCCATTCATCGCTTTCCGACGCAGCTTTCAGGGCGGCCTTAATCTCGTCATACGATGCGGGTTTGCTTATGCGGCAGGTAAGGTCGACAACTGATACGTCAGGCGTTGGCACGCGCAGGGACATTCCCGTAAGCTTTCCATTAAGGGCGGGTATAACTTTGCCAACCGCCTTCGCCGCGCCAGTAGAGCTGGGAATTATATTATGCGCGGCTGCCCTGCCTCCACGCCAGTCCTTCTTGGACGGGCCATCCACTGTGAGCTGGGTGGCCGTTATTGAGTGCACCGTTGTCATCAGGCCTTCAATTATGCCGAAGTTGTCGTTTATTACCTTGGCAAGAGGAGCCAGACAGTTTGTAGTGCATGAAGCATTTGACACTATGTTCATATCGCTTTTGTATTCGTTCTGATTTACACCCATCACGAACATCGGGGCGTCCTTGCTTGGAGCGGAAATGACAACCTTTTTGGCGCCTGCCTGTATATGCTTTATCGCCATATCCATTGTCGTAAATTTACCTGTCGCTTCCACCACGTACTCGGCGCCGCATTCGGCCCACGGAATTTCAGCGGGATCCAT
>CAYSKA010000023.1:0-13867 GCA_964431505.1 uncultured Oscillospiraceae bacterium | reverse complement strand
AATAAGCTTTTGCTAAATGTAAAGACAGGCGAGGCCCCTTATAAGGGGCCTCATTGGCAACCGTTGTATCCATTAGGGAAATTATTTCATCATGTTGCCGCCGTTCATGTTGTTGCCGCCATTGTGCATGTGCTGCTCAGCGTAAGCAATCATGCGCTTAACCATCTCTCCGCCGATTGAACCGGCTTCGCGCGAAGTAATATCGCCATTATAACCCTGCTTCAGGTTAACGTTCAATGAATTAGCCACCTCGGTTTTGAAGTTATTGAGCCTGGACTTCATTTCACGGTTGTTGTTATTGCTGCTTCTTGACATCTTTTTCACCTCCTTCTTGCCGCAAACTTATTATGCAAACCATTAGGTAAAAGCGGCGCATTTACGATTTCAATCGCTTGATGCTTTAAGGCCTCCCGATTCAATGGAGCGGGCGGAATTGCGTCAATTTGCTTGTAGAATCCCCGCCGCTTCACCTAAACCCTTTAAACCAAGTTGTTACTTAGGCATGTTGCTTTCAGCATAAGCAATCATACGCTTAACCATTTCACCGCCAATGGATCCAGCTTCACGGGCAGTGAGGTCTCCGTTGTAACCCTGCTTCAGGTTTACGTTGAGGGAATTGGCAACTTCCATCTTGAAAGAATCCATTGCCTGCTTAGCCTCAGGAACTATAACGTTATTACGTGCCATCTTTTTCACCTCCTTAGGTAGTTCTTATTTAAACGTGCCGCAGCGGTTGATCATGGCTTCGTTGGTGATGCAAGCCGCAATCGATTTGCTTCGTCACGACAGTACTAATTTGTCCTGCAAAGATGATAATATGACAGGAAATATATATTTTTTTTTACAAATTTTAAATCAAAGGCGTTTGTATAGTGTCTTTATTACTACAGTATGCTATGCTTAAATCAGTTTAACGCAATCTCGTTTAATTTTTTAGATAATATTTTATTTGCACGCGTTATTACATCCTCACAGGCTATTTGCAAAGCTTTATCAGACATTATCATATCAGAGGCAATAACCGCATCCTCCAATACGTTCATATCGCCTGCAAGGCATGTTGCTGCGAATTCGTCCATCCCGTGCTGGCGGGTTCCCAGGAATTCCCCTGGACCGCGCAGCTCAAGATCCTTTCTGGCTATCTCGAATCCATCGTTTGAATTTTTAAGCACAGATAGCCTTTCCTTAGTATTTCCGCTATTGCTTTGCGCCAAAAGAAAGCAGAACGAAGCTTGTCCGCCTCTTCCAACCCTGCCGCGAAGCTGATGCAGCTGCGCAAGCCCAAATCTGTCCGCGTTTTCTATAACCATTATTGTAGCGTTTGGGACGTCGACGCCCACCTCTATAACCGTGGTTGATACGATAAGGTCTATTTCCCCCTTTCGGAAAAGCTCTACAACCTCATCCTTCACCCTTGACCCCATGCGTCCATGCAAAAGCGCTGTGCGTACAGACAGTTTATCATTTAACTCATTGAAGACTTCGGTAGCGGATCGGATATTGCCGGTGCCTTCGACTGGATCTATAGATGGGCATACTACATACGCCTGTTCCCCGCGCCCGAGGCGCTCCTCAAGGAAACGGTACATAGCCGCCCGCCTGCTCTCAGGAACAAAGCGTGTATCAACGGGCTTCCTGCCTGGCGGCAGTTCATCAACTATTGATACATTGAGGTCGCCGTATATCATAAGCGCCAGTGTGCGCGGTATCGGTGTGGCTGACATTATAAGATAATCGGGAGCTATACCTTTATGACCAATAGCTGCCCGCTGCTCCACCCCGAACCTGTGCTGCTCATCCGCAATTACAACTCCAAGATTATTAAACCCAACGCTCTCTTGAAATAGAGCATGCGTTCCCGTTATGGCCGTGTACTCTCCATTTTCAATTCCCGCGATGATTTGCTTTCGTTCCGCCTGTGACTGGCTTCCAATGAGCATGCATGTGTTGTCTCCGAATATACTCTTTAGCGATTGATAATGCTGACGCGCCAGTATCTCGGTTGGCGCCATAAGCGCCGCCTGGTATCCATTATGTACAGCTATAAACATGGCGTACAGGGCTATTACGGTTTTCCCTGATCCCACATCGCCCTGTAAAAGCCTATTCATTGGCGCCCCCTTGTTCATATCAGCTTCGATCTCACGCATAACCCTAGCCTGAGCATTGGTTAAATTGAACGTAAGCAGCCTAGAAAACGCCTCAAACATCCCCTTTACATCGAACTTTATCCCCTTATTTTGACGAGTTGTTTTTTTGAAAAGATTTAGCATTAACGTATACGCAAGCATATCCTCAAAGACAAGCCGACGCCTAGCTGACTCAAGGGAATCCATATCCTGTGGAAAGTGAAGGTTTTTAATCGCAAAATCAAGTTCGCAGACTGAAAAGCGTTCCCTCATGCTGACTGGAAGCGTGTCATATATGTAATCTACAGAATCAAGCGCTGTACGCATAGTGGAACGTATCACCTTTTGGGAAAGCCCGTTCGTTGTTGGGTAGATGGGTATTATCCCAGGTATTTGACTAAACATTATAGGGCTTATCAGCCTTTTGCCATGCTTTAAATCCGCCTTGCCATAGAAATAGGCAGAGCTTCCCTTGTTAAGCTTGCCATACCTGTAAGCCTGATTGAATAGGCACAGCTTTAAGCAGCCTGAGCCATCCTGAGCGTCGACAAGCAGCATGGTGCCCGTTTTGGTGCGCACTATCTTATCGTTTCCAACTACTTCAAGATGAAGCAAACATGGGCTGCCGTCTACCATATCGCTTACAGGGATGGGCTTGGAGCAGTCTATATAGTCCCTGGGCATGAAATGCAAAAGATCGTATAAACAGGTAAGGCCCAGCTTGCCGAACGCTTCAGCTCGGCGCGGGCCTATACCTTTGACGCTTGTTATAGGATTTTCCAGCACTTACTTATTCAACCGAGAAATAATAGTAATAAAGCGGTTGGCCTCCATATTGAACTATAAACTCCGCATGCGGGAATTCCTTCTCCATTTCAGCAACCAGAGCGTTTGCGTTATCCTCGTCCATATTATTGCCGTAAAATATGGTTACGATTGCATCCTCGTCCTGTCCTTCGAGCATCTTACGGAGAAGCTCTCTGGAGGTGCCGTCCACGCTGCCGTTTACCGTTACTATTTCGCCGTCCATCAGTCCAATAATATCGCCTTCGTTAATCCCAGTGCCGTTAAACGACGTTGTACGCACAGCATACGTCACTGATCCTGATTTAACGCTTTCAAATGCGTCCGTCATATCGCGTTCTATCTCGTCGGCACGGTTGTCAGGGTTAAACGCCATTGCCGCAGAAATGCCCTGCATGATGGTCTTTGTGGGGATTACCGTCACATGCCTGTCGGAAAGCTTGGCAGCCTGCTGTGCCGCAAGAGTAATGTTGGAATTGTTTGGAAGAACAAATACGTTTCTTGCGTTAGCCCTCCGTATGGCCTTTAATATTGTGTCAATGCTTGGATTCATGGTTTGGCCGCCCTCAATGAGGGAGGCCACGCCCAGATCCCTGAACACATCGCCTATTCCATCACCAGCGCTGACAGATACCATAGCGGTTTCCTTCTCGCTTTTCTTGAGGTTTTCCTGTATCTGGCGGTTCTGCTCGCGCATATTTTCAATCTTTACATTGTTGATTTCGCCCAACGAGGTGGCAAGCTGCAAAACCTTGCCGGGAGCATCGGAATGTACGTGTACCTTGACATAGCCCACGTCATGGGCTACTACGACCGAGTCTCCGAGTTCGATCAGCGCATCACGAAATTTGTCCAAATCAGGCTCAGTGAAAGTATCGTTAAGATGAATAATAAAAAATTCCGTACAATAACCGAATTTGATATCTTCCACATCGTCAAGGGTAAGAACATCTTCCTGGGGCTGAACTACGCTCTCAAGCTCGGCTGCAATGTCATCCACCGACTCCCCGTCGACAGCCATCTTGAATCCGCGGTATATGGTTAAAAGTCCCTTGCCTCCTGAATCCACGACGCCGGCTTCCATTAAAACTGGAAGCAGTTGCGGTGTCATATCCAGGGATAAAGCGCCTGAGCTGAGCATGGTTTCAATCAGCTTTACGGTACTGGCGCCCTCGGCATACGCCTTATTAACAGCGTCGCTGATCATGCGCGACACTGTAAGCATGGTTCCCTCCCTGGGGCGCATCACCGCCTTGTAAGCGGCTTCTGTTCCCAGTCTCAAGGCTTCGGCGAGAAGCTTGGGATCCATCGTATCCTTGTCCTTCACAGCCTTTGCAAAGCCGCGGAACAGCTGTGAAAGTATCACGCCAGAGTTGCCCCTAGCCCCTTTGAGAGCGCCTAAGGAGATGCTGCTTGCCACATCGCTGACCGTGTCGCCCTGGCACCCTTTAAGCTCCTTTACAGCGCTCTGCATGGTCATGCACATGTTTGTTCCCGTGTCGCCGTCCGGTACGGGAAAAACATTGAGAGCGTCGATGGCGGATTTCTCCTTTTCCAGCAGCGCGGCTCCTGTGTAAAACATTTCGCGCAGCAGCGCACCGCTAATATTCAACTCATCCAAGTTACGTTTCCTCCTGTAAGAAAGAATACATGCCTGCGCCAAATTTTATGGCGTTGCATCAAAAGCAATGAACTTGACACGGCAATAGCTCAGTAACCCCTGCTTTTTTGCATAAGGCATGCTTAACAGGGCCGTTTAGCAGGCGTTGTTAGACCCTGACTGCCTCTATGTGGACATTCACATTGTTGACTTTTACGCCGGTAATATCTTCCACACGATAGCGAACGTTTTCTATGGCGTTCCTGGCAACTGCGGGCAATGAAACCCCATAGAGCACCGTTACATAGAGGTCGATATCAAGCGCCGATCCATTCTCAAGCGACGTTACCTTTACCCCGCGCTTAAGATTTGTCCCGCCAACGAGCTGCAATATGGCATCCGTGGCGGTTTTTCCGCTCATGCCGACTATACCGTAGTTTTCGCCTGCAGCGTATCCCACAATTGTGGCGACAATATCCTCGGCAATCGTGATTTTGCCAAGTTCCGTTTCTATGATTCCCGGCATTTTACGTCCTCCTTTTTATTCCGTTTTTCAACATTATAGTCAAAAAACAACAGTATGGCTAAAGTTAACCCACTGCCAGATCTATATTGTAAACCATATTTTAAAACCTGGCAAGCATATTAACCCTCGTATCATCATTTTATACCGGATGCTCCACATTAATGACACATTGCGCCGCATGTTAGCAGGACATATTCTATATTTCAGTGCTATCTCAACAATTAATTCCGCCTATTATTACAACCGACGCGCTGCAGCCTATACGGCTTGCACCGGCTTCTATCATTTTGATTGCGTCGTTATACGAACGAATGCCTCCCGATGCCTTCACGCCAATGGCGTTGCCTACGGCAGACCGCATAAGCCGCACGTCGTTAACAGTCGCGCCTGTGCCCAAAAAGCCGGTGGACGTTTTTACAAAATCCGCTCCGGCCTCCTTAGCGCATATACATGCCAAAGTTTTTTCAGCGTCGGTAAGAAGGCAGGCTTCAATTATCGCTTTCACTAAAGCGCGGCCGTGCGCTGCGGTGACGACGGCCGCTATGTCCGACATAACGCTTTCCCAATCATGGGCCTTTGCGGCCCCGATATTGATCACCATATCTATTTCCTTAGCTCCGAGCGCGCAGCATTCGGCTGCTTCACGGGCTTTAATTGACGTAAGTCCGGCGCCCAGCGGGAACCCGGCCACGCAGCAGGGAAGGACAGGAGTCCCCTTTAGCTTTTCAGCGACATGGCCTATCCAAACGGGATTGACGCATACGGATTTAAACCCAAACTCCGCCGCCTCCTGGCAAACCAAGTCGATCGTGCCGCGCGTAGCGTCCGGCTTCAGGCAAGTATGATCTATGTATTTGCTAAGCTCGTCCCTTGTCATATTATTTTTTATAGGCCATGGTAACGCTCCCCATTTCAAAGCCTCCCTCAATGGTGCGCCCGTCAAATTCCTTTTCACCCGTTGCGATAGCGGCAGCACACTGTATTGCTGCACAAAGGGTGCCGGTGCCGCTGGTAAACGTGGCACAGGTCACCTTTGAAAGCTTATGGTTCTCAAGCTGCAGCCCGTCGCCGCCAAAGCCGGTGATCAGTTTGACGCTCTGTTTGCCGTCCGTATACTCCTTTATGGCGTCCATTACGCCCAATGCTGCCTCATCGCTGTCAGTAAATACCGCGTTTATAGATTCGCGCACCGTTTTTTCACTGCCAAAAAGCCAGCTGCTCATCACCGCTTTTGCTCCGTCCCTGGTGCCGTCAGCTGATAGACTCTCTTTCATAGCTATCGATGGGTTTAGATTGGCTTCAAACGCATCCTTAAATCCGTTAGAACCGCCGCTCATAACGGAAATGTATGATACGGCCTCGCCCTTTTCAAGGTTTTCACTGAAAAAGGTATTATAATAAGCGGCGGCCTTTTCGCCTGCTGTTTCCATTGTCGAACCCATATCGGCATAAACAGTAGGCGTAACGTTTGAAATCCTGTTGTTGCATAGTACCAGAGGTATCTTTGCCTCGTTTATCATTTTTACGGCGCTCTCCGCTGATGAAGCGTCAACCGGCCACATGACTATTGCATTTGCGCGCCAGCCTACAAGGGTATCCATTATTGAAGATTGTTCATCCTGGGTCGGGAACTTTTCGAAAATATATTCTATTCCATGTTGCCCGCTCATGGATTTCATCGTTTCCTCGGCCTCTCTTAGCAGGCCGTCGCCCATGCTTTCAGGCAGCACAACGGCAACCCTGGGATTGGCCTTGGCGCCGCAGCCAAAACATCCATTGCACCCGAAGCAGCCGGTTCCCATAATGAGAAATATTGAAATAGTCATCAAAATAGCCACGAATCTCTTCATCTAAATACAAATCTCCTTATTAACAAGTCGTTTCGAACAATTATAACCGATCATGCGGCCTAATGCACCAGCAAAATACCAAATTGTCAGCCCTTTTCAGGCCTAATACCCACCTGTACATCATACTCCAAGCTGAAATCAAGGCTCAAAAGGGATGTATCGGTGTTTATCTGGGCGTAAACTGTAGTGTCACCAGGCTCTAACCTTAACAGATATTGACCATCAGGGGCGCGCAGGTTGCCGGAGGCGGCTTCTTCCCCATCAGAGCTTAAAAAGCGTATGGTAACGGCGCAGAGTATGGCCTTGGGATAGCTGTTGCTTATATATGCGTCAACAAACGTATCGCCGGCCTGCTCATATACCTGGATATCATTGAACGCAAGGTATTGCGTATAATGCTCCTCACCCTCAATCGGACGGCCGAGGGCGTCATTTTGAGGCTGTTCTTCGGTGGGAGAAGGGGAGGGGACGCTTTGTGTGGCAAGGGGCTGTACGGACGGCGACGCCCCGGGGGTGTATTCGGGGTTGAGCTTAGGATTGGCGGACAGGCAGCCACTTTGAAGAAGGACCGCTGAAATGAGCGCCAAAAGGACAGCAATAGTTATTTTGGTTTTCATGGTTCTCATTTTAATTGGCCATTCATTCCCTTCCAGCCAGCTCCCATATCAGCCTTTTTCTCAGGTCATAAAGCTCGTCCGAAGTATCCACCTTATACTCATGAGGATTCAGGAGACGCTTGCTTTCCTCCCATAGCGAATTCATCTCGGATTCGGCATAGGCCTGTATCTCCGACAGGGGAGGGCACTCGTAGACCTGCTTTCCGTCTATAAACAGGGGCGACAGCAGTTCCCTAACCGTAAAATCGCGAAGGATTGTCGTCTTATAGCTGTATTCGGGATGATAAAGCTTGAGGGGCTTTGACCCGTCTACTGTTTCATGATTAAGGGAAATCAGATCAGCCATCGCCTTGTTCTGCTTCCCATAAAGGCGGAACACCTTTTTATACCCTGGAAGGGTGGTCTTTTGAGGATTATCACTAAGTTTCATCTTAGGGATCATCTTACCGTCCACCACTTCTGCGGCAAGCTTATAAACTCCCCCGAGAGCCGAATAATCATTCGATGTTATAAGCTTTGTGCCAACGCCCCATACGTCAATGCACGCGCCCTGCACCTTTAGGTCATATATAACCGTTTCGTCAAGGTCTCCCGACGCGAATATTTTGGCGTCTTTATATCCGGCGCCGTCAAGCATCTTTCTGGCCTGCTTGGATAGATACGCGAGATCGCCGGAATCCAGCCGTATGCCTACGGGGGCGTAACCCCTGGCGCTCAGTTCGTCGAACACCTTTATAGCGTTGGGTACCCCGCTTTTCAGCGTATCATAGGTATCGACCAAAAGCATACATGAATCGGGAAAAACATCCGCATAGGCGCGGAATGCCTCAAGCTCGTTATTAAAGCTCATCACCCAGCTGTGGGCATGGGTTCCTTTTACCGGTATATCGAACATCTGGCCGGATAGTACGTTGCTTGTAGCTGTACATCCTCCAACGATTGCAGCTCTCGCGCCGTATATCCCAGCGTCAGGCCCCTGAGCGCGCCTTAGGCCGAACTCAAGGACAGAGCCTCCCTTAGCCGCATAACACACGCGGTTTGCCTTAGTGGCGATCAGAGTCTGGTGGTTGACCAGATTCAATATAGCCGTTTCAATGAGCTGAGCCTCAATCATGGGAGCGCGGACCCTTATCAGCGGTTCATGGGGAAAAACTATCGTACCTTCAGGCATTCCAAATATCTCGCCTGTAAAGCGCATGTTGCTGAGGCGTGACAGAAAGTTGTCGTCGAACAGATTCAGCGATTTAAGGTATGCTATATCGTCCTCTGTGAACCTAAGGTTGTTTATATAATCAATCACGGATTCGGTTCCGGCCATAACGGCAAATGCGCTGTTTTTTCGGTTCTGTCGATAAAACAGGTCGAATATCCCTTCGTTTTCAGCCATTCCATACTTGTAATAGCCGTACATCATGGTAAGCTGATAGAGGTCTGTCATCATCGTTAAGTTTCTCATTTGTTATCTCCAAAATGAAATTTATTCGTCGCCGTCCAGAGGCTTTTCATCATCGTCTTTAGGCGTAGGCGATTCTTTATTCCCATCCGTTTTTTCATCGGCGCTGTTATCCTCAGCAGGCTGGGCGTCCGCATGGCCATCCAAACTGCATTCAGGAGCGGGCCATATTAGGCGTCCCTCCCTTTTTTCCCTGACAGCGCGAACGATGAGAAAAGCAAGCGTAAAGGCGAACAATATAAACGCGAGCATCTGAGACACCCTTATTCCTCCGTTAGCCGCATTTCCTATAAGCCAGAGACTGTCTTGCCTTAAGCCTTCAATAAACATCCGCCCAAAACCATATAGCATTGTATAATACAGCAGCAGGTCGCCATCGTGCTTTTGCCGTTTTCTTATAAAGAACCACAGGACAATAAAGATTATGAAACACCAAGCGAACTCGTAGAAAAATGTAGCGTAATGTACTTCGCCCGAATCAAGCCTTACGGCAAGAGGAAACCACATATGGGCCTCATTGGTAACGAGCGGACCATAAGCCTCTTGATTAAAGAAATTGCCCCAGCGCCCAATAGCCTGGGCGAGGACAAGTCCAGGGGCAATAATATCGGCAAGTTTCAAAAACCGCACTTTTTTTGCCCTTGAATATATAAGAAGGCCGGCTAATCCGCCTATAATAGCTCCGTAGATGGCCAGACCTCCCTCCCAGATATAAAGTATCGATATGGGATCTGCAAGATAGATGTCCAAATTGAACAGCACATAATAAAGACGGGCGCCGATTAGCCCGAGGGGTATGACAAACAGGCAAAGGTCAAACGGCGTGTCCGGATTCATCCTTTTGCGCTTAACCTCATGAAACGCAAGTATAACCGCTATGATCACGCCCAGAGCCATTAAAATACCATACCATCTCACATCATGGCCAAATAGCGTAAATGCCACGGCTGTCGAAGGCACGTCTGCAAACAAAAGTGACTGCGTATTATTCACACCAAGACTTCCTCCTTTGTTAATAGTTGTTATTATACACCACCGTTGACCGAATTGAAATAAAGATGATTACGCGTCATAGTATATTAACGGATTAAAGTGACCCGATGCATTAAATTCGACAATATAATCCATTGCGTCATTTAGAATAAAATGATACTATTATAGTATAATTTCAGATCAGCTGATCTATTGAGCTGATCTATGCTATTAAATCATATTAATATTTTTAAAATGCAGAAAACGGTATGCGCTATAACTGAATTATATAACTGAGGAGGATTGGACTATGAAATACAGCCATTATCGTTGCCTTTTTAATGAATGGTATTTGGAGCTGAATAAAAGCGTATTTTATATATGATGGCCTTCTTTTCACGCAGCTGTACTGGCAGAACAGGACATCCCATTTGAATATAAAAAATTATGTATATAGAGGAGAATTTACATGAAGCTTTCATTAAACAATGTAACATATGCCTATAGGAATAAATACCAGACCGTATATGCCGTCAATGGGGTGAACTATGGGTTTGAGCATGGCACGCTGTATGCAATAGTTGGCAAATCGGGCAGCGGAAAGACCACCCTTTTGTCGGTGCTTGCCGGACTTGATCTTCCAACGGGGGGTGATGTCAGCTATGAGGGGAAGAAAACTTCCGACATTGACAGGGATAAGTATCGTCGTGACAATGTTGCCGTTATATATCAGGGATACAATCTTTTCCCTCTGTTAACTGCTATTGAAAACGTGATGTACCCTCTCCAGCTTAAAAAGGTGCCGGACAAGGAGGCCATGGCCGTAGCAGCAGAAAAGATCAAGGAAGTTGGACTAAGCGAGGAACATTTCAAGCGGTATCCTTCAATGCTGTCCGGCGGAGAGCAGCAGCGCATTGCGATAGCCAGGGCGCTGGCGTCCCACGCAGACGTCATACTCGCTGACGAGCCGACCGGAAACCTTGATACCGAGAATGGAAGGAATATAATAAGCATACTCAAGCGCCTTGCCCATGAGGGGGATTATTGCGTAATAGTTGTCACCCACGACATGGAGATTGCAAACGAAGCCGATGTGGTGCTTAAAATGTCCGATGGAAAGATAGAATAAGCCATATAGTTCCACCAGCGGCTGTTATACAATAATCCATTAAAGCTGAGAAACCTGGCGGCAAAGGTTTATAGGTATATAGGAGCGCAAAACAGCGTTAGCCCCAGCTTAATTGAGGGCTCCGGTTATCTGTTTAAATCAAAATGCGCTTTCATCATAGAAAAGCTTTTTTCGCTGATGACATGCTCAATCTTGCATGAATCGGAAAAGGCGGTTTCCTCATCAACCCCGAGAGACATCAAAATTTGAGCGATTATGCAATGCCTCTCGTAGATTTTTTCAGCTATTTGCCTGCCGGGTTCCAACAGAGAAAGGTATCCGTCGCCGTCCACGCTGATGTAGCCTTCCTCCCTCAGCCGTTTCATGGCTATGCTGACACTGGGCTTTGAAAACCCCATATGGCCAGCAATGTCAACCGACCTAACCTGGCCGCGCTGTTGAGTAAGCACCAATATGGCCTCCAGATAGTTCTCCGCGCTTTCCTGAACTTTCATGACTTCCTCCATTTGTTTAGCTTCATACTCGTATGGTCTGTAGAAATAGTTTGCATAGTATCGGGATATCCCTATAATGAGGATTATGCGCTTACATCATTTTATCTCATCAGCCGAGCCAGCGCAAGCGTTTTGACCTGAGCTAAGCGCTCCATACCGCAACCCCATGTGTAAAACATATAAGGTGCCCTTGTTAACTGATGATAATGTGGACAAATGGCATAAAGCGCGATATAATCCTCTTATTGAATAAATAATTAGTATCCTATAGGAGAATTGATTGTGATACAGATTGTCGATGAAAGAATTATTTTACGTGACTTTATGGAAGGCGATATTGAAAATCGAATTTATTGGGAAACCGTTGAAACGGAGTGGCAGCTTTGGGACGCCCCCTGGGAATATGAAAGTTCATCCGATGAGCAAAAGAAGAAGGAACTTAATGATTATATAGCAAAGATGCATACTTGGGTACAAAAGTATGTTTCAATAGCTGATGATGAAAAGCGGACAGGATTTCAAATTTGCATTAAGGGCGAAAATAATAATAATGAATATATCGGATGGTGTGGTTCCTACCGGATTGATGACGATTGCAATTTTTCTCCGTCTGGAGATAAATGCGCAATAGGAATTGACATACCACAAAGAGGTGTGCGCGGGAAGGGCTATGCATATGATGCACTGTGTTTGTTCATTGATTATCTTCTCAGCAATGGCGAGACCGATATATATACTCAGACTTGGTCAGGCAATACGCGCATGATAGGCTTGGCCAAAAAGCTTGGATTTGAGGAATTCTACAGAAAACCGGATTTAAGAACGGTTAGGGGTCAGAAATATGACGGCCTTACTTTTCGTTTGAACCGCCGGTCTTATGAAGAATCAAAGCAACAACAAATAGCAAAGCAGGAGTAGCGCTGCACAGAGGGGAAGCAACAGCCGTGTTTTAATTATGCCTATACTCACGCATATCTAACCGCGGAATGGAGGAACCCAGCAGAAAAGTTTTTTAAACGTGCGCACCCGAGCCTGACAATTTTTATGAAACCTATTGTCATAGCACTGCAAATGACAATTATTGTATCAGGGTTGTGTACTTGACGGTATAATAATTATTACTTTGAACCAAAGCCGTCTTATACTGCATAAAGAATTCGTCTTGATAGAAAAGTATTGTTATAATAGGACGGCCAATTTTTATGGACGCGAAAAATTGGCAGATAATGAATTTAAGCTATCCCTGCTAAGCATTAACAGCCTCCTGAAGATGATGGTTTAGTATTCCGCGCAGTGCCGAGGCGCTGCTGCTGTGACAGCGGGCTACAGGCGTATTATAGCGCTTGGCCTCACAAAGCGCGAAGTGTACCATTTTATGCGATACGGTATTGGTAAACAGGATTATTAAATCCGGATTCCCAATCTGATTTTTCATTCCGTCACGCATCTTGGTAAACACCTTGGCTTTGCACCCGTAGCTCGAACATATATCCTTATATAAACAGTTCATGCATTCATTTCCGCCAATAATTACCACGCGCATATGTTTCCTCCGATCTTATATACGAACGCCTTTTGAATCTTTGGGTCAGCCGATTAATATAGCCTTATCGGTCTTTACAGCATTCCACTATGTTAAGGCAAAGCCACCCCTGTCAACTGAGGATATTGAAGCAGTTTTAAGGTTAAGGGCCTTTTCTATAGCGGCATCGAACAATCCTTAATTGACATTACCGTATAACCTGCGCTTCGGACAGCACTGAGAAGCTCGTCAGAAGGATAATCGCCTTTCAAACGGACAATGACCTTTTTCCCCTCTAAATCCACTGTGGCCCATACGCCATCCAGGATGTTAAGCGCATTTTCGATCCTACGCGCGCAGTTAGCGCATACCATTCCCTCAATTTCAAGCAGCAGACAGCGGTCATAATGCCGCTTGTTATTGTCAGCAGCCTTTACCTTCTTTATGGGTACGTTACCGCCTGTTCCGCAGCAGCCGCTGGCTAGCCTTTTAAAGTAGCTTTTTATGCCAAAAATGCATATAACCAAGATAACCGCAATGATTATACCCGTTGCCACACATACTACCCCCTTAATAAATAGCCAGGATTTTGCTTTGCGCTCAGCACGCACACCGCGTTTGCATACAAGGCCGCTCAAAGCCGTTCGCCTCATTAGTCAAGCGATAGGAGTTAGCCGATATTGCAGATTTGCTTTGAACTGGCCGCAATGTCGTTTGCCGCAATACCCTTATATATAAACTCGATACGGCACATAGAAGGGGGACGGGGGA
>CAYSKA010000022.1:5641-14001 GCA_964431505.1 uncultured Oscillospiraceae bacterium | reverse complement strand
GAGCGCTTTCGGCGTTCCGAACTGCCTTTCCGCACCGCAGAGGCGCGGAAAGGCAAAAGGGATTTATTTTGCACAAGTGCTGTTCTTTTTGCGGTAGATGAAGAAGATTGTGCCTGCCAGAGCAATCAATACGATACCACCCATCGTAAACAGCACAGTACCCGCGCCGCCTGTGCCAGGCAGGATGAAGCCGGCCGTATTGACGATTTCGATTCCCAGGATGCCGGTTTCACCAACCGTGATCAAGCCGTTATCCGTACTCCATGTAATGGTTTCAGAGCCGTCATTTACAGTTTCCGGCAGTCCGTTTGCGGTTACGGTGAAAATAATCGGCTCAGTCAGCAGATTATAGCCGGTAGGGGCGACTGTTTCTTTCAGCTTATAGGTTCCCTGCTCAATTTTTGTAAAGTTGGCGACTCCAAAGGTTATTTCACCCGCTCTATCGCCGGTGGTCTGTGTATCCACCAGTTCCCAGTCATTGTCAGTGAGATTATTGATATTAGTAGGATCAACACCCGCCTTCAGCCTGTGCAGCTCAAAAGTCGCACCTGGCAGCAGCCGTCTTTCATCGCCTGCTTTACCGTTGGTCTTTGTCAGGGTAAGGTTGGTGGTGTAGGTAATAACGGTGTCGTCAGGCGTTGTATAAATGCTGGTATTTCCGCTGTGAACGGAATAGGTCAGGTTGATGCTGTTTGGATTGCCGCTGTTGCCGGCAACCGCGCGGGAATTAAGCTCGGCTGTATAATCTACTACGATTGAATAACCTGCGCTTCCCCAGTCCTTAAGCTTATCGTCGCCCGTGGTAACAGTAAGCTTTAAAGTGAAAGGCCCGTCTTCGGCGCCCGTTATATCAAGCGTATAACCGCTATTTCCCTCAGACAGCGTCTCAACTACCTCTATGCCGTTCATAACCTTTACAGAGGTAATTCCCTTATAGGTCAATCCGCCGCTGAAGGTATCGGTCATGTAGTAGCTGATGCCGGTTACGTTGGAAGCGTAGGCGGGAATGGTCGCCGTGCTGCGGTATCTGATTATATCGCCGATTGCGGCGGTGTTGCTGTCTACCAGCGTCTCAGCATCGCCTTCGCCTTGTACAATCTTCTTTTCAATACCTGCGCTGTCCGTTTTAACAGTAACAACTACATCAGCATTGCCTGCCGTCTGGGAGTCCGGAATGCCGACAAGTATCGGCTTAGACGCGATGGTTCCGTCATTGGCGTTGTTTGCCGTTTCAATAACCAGATAATAGCCATAGGGAAGGTTTGAAAATACTCCTTCCACCGCCGTAAAGTCGGCTTTACCGGGTTTGCCATCATCCAACTTAATTGCTAATTCAGCGGTCCCTTCCGCGCTCATCTCCGCCATCGCGTTAAGCACTTCACTGTCGGATACCTCTGTGGCGGGCGCCACGGGATTTAACCCCAAATACGCAACAATGACAGCCTTATAAGCGGCGTTAAGCTTCATGTTGGTGTAAACCGGCATGCCGTCAGCATCTACGCTGGCGTCCCAGGTTATAATCGAGTAGGCGCTGTATTCAGACGACGCCTTTGTGTTCCCATTGATATCCTTAATCGTCAGGGTTCCGGTATTCTCCGCTGCAAACGCTGAGATGCAGATAGCCAGCATCATCGTCAGGGTGAGGAGCGCCGCTCCCAATCTTTTAAGTAGTTTCATAATCTTTTTTCCTCCAGAATTTTGATTAACGTTTTTATATATACCTACGCCGCCGTTTGCGGCGTACCCTGAATACCAGGCACAGAGTAGCCAGGGTTATAAGGGCGCTGCCCGCCCTGAGATAGAGGGTAATGCCCGCGCCGCCGACTACGGGCAGGCTGTATGCGGGACTGCCGATTGTTACGCCCACTTTGGCAGGCTCCGCATAAACGATTGCCGCATTCTCATCGAGCACAGTGTCTGTTACGGTCTGCTGATACCGATAACCAAAGGAGTTCCATGCAATGCTGTCCTTCCACGCATCGTTTTGAATCGCGCACTCAAAGGATACCCGCAGCTCCATATTGGCCTTCATGGCCGTTGGTACATAGAAGAGCACCGATGTAACGCGGGAGCTATAGTCGGGATCCATATTGTTAGGGTCGGTAAACCAGTGGGTTTGAGCATCGTTGGTGTTAAAATGCCACACCAGAACCGGATTGCTGCCCTCATGCCGCGGGTGGTTGGTGTAAAGAACCAGGTACTCATCTTCCCCCATATTGTCAAGATCACCAATCGCCACATCCGACGCTCTCAGAGGCGTCCAGTTCCCTTCGCTGTCATTGGCATATTTAATCTCTACACGGATATCAGGGATTGCGGCCAAATTTATGGTAAAGGCGCTTTCACGCTCAGAGGCAAGGTTTACCACGCCATAATCTCCGGGTGCGGGCAGATTGTCTATAATCGTCAGTTTTCGCATATCGTTTTTATCGTCCTCGTTGCGAATGGACAGCGTATAGCGCACCGTGTCGCCGCGTCCTCCGGCTGTTACCATACGGTCCGTACCGCTGTTATATCCAAACGCCGTCTGCGTGCCGTTTTCATCGGTATAGCTGACCGATTTATACGATGAAACGAGCGCGCTGTACGCCGGATTCACCGTAGCGCTCTGCGTTGCGCCGATTATCTGCCCGCTGCTGTTGAGCATGGGGTTACTGCCCGTTATATTATTGAAAATCTTGCCGCCCCTGGTGGTCACCTGCGCCCTGTTCGTGACGCCGGAATAGCTAACCGGCGCATCCGGATCATAGTAGGTATATATATATACTACAACCGTTTCCTGCGGCAATAAAAGGAATACGTCGCCCGTCGCCTCCTGATTGGTCTGTCCCAGGCTTGCCATTTCATGCGGCAGCCCTTTATCACTTACATACCCTGGATAGACTATCGGCTTATCATAATCCTCGTCGTCAGCAATACAGACAAATGCCTGTCCGTTAAGACTATAGGACACAAGCCTGTGGGGATAAGGGATAATATCCGTAAGCTGGAAATCATCTACAGCCACTGTGCTTTCATTCGTTACGGTCAGCTTCCATTCCACTATGTCATATAAGCCATATTCCGCCCAGTTCGTCAGCCCTGTCACAGCTATACCGGCGTCATCTACCCTATCGTCAAGAAAGTTTCTGAGAAATTCCGGATCCTTTAGCTTTGACCTATCCTCCACTTTGAAATAAGTGCTTGCGGTCTTACTCATGCGCATACGGTATACCGGCATGGCGATAGTTACGCCCGCCCTGAATGCCGTACCCTCCTGATTTACCAGCGTGCCAGTATTTACATTTGCCGGCGCGGCGTTCTGCCCCTTCTGGCGGGCTACAAAGACGCTCTGCAGGGACTCGCCGACAGGCTGCCATCCGCCGCCGGATGCGGGCTGGACGTTCAAGGTAGCCTGGTTTGTGTAATTGCTGGTATCGGCGGACCGGTCAATGTACACGCCGTAGCAGATCGCCGTGTATTCCCCGGGTTTAAGCGCCAGCGCGGCGGTGTTTTGAGCGTTCCGGATTTGAAACGTGACGGAGGTATAACTCTGGTTTGTGATATTGATACGGGCCGGAGCCGCCCTGTAGCCGGCATTGGCAATGGGACTGGCAAGAAGCATCTGCCCGAGGTGGGCGGTTGTATACGTTGTGCTTGTATTCGCGTTTCCAAGGTACCCTGATTTGTCAACTTGAGAATCAATCCCGCTATTAGTAAGATAGTTCAGCAGTACATACTCAGGATTGCCGCTCGCGTTTATAATTGGCTTAACACGCATCGGAAGCACGTCCGTAATGCTATCGACTATGAGGTCCTCCCCGCTATTGGCGTCGTTATGGATCACGAGCACATATTTTATGAAGTTCTGCTCCGAGCTTCCCAGCTGGTGCAGTTGGGTGCTGTAGTCCTTCGCTTTTATTGTAATATTGTCTCCCGTTGCGTTCTGTCGCGGCGTTACCTCAATATGCCCGATATCCTTGACAGCCTTGCTGAAGTAGAGCTTGTTGCCTGCTGGAGTATAATAATATGGCGT
Organism: uncultured Oscillospiraceae bacterium; assembly: GCA_964431505.1. Taxonomy (GTDB): domain Bacteria; phylum Bacillota; class Clostridia; order Christensenellales; family CAG-138; genus UMGS946. Next base: position 9,986 of record CAYSKA010000022.1, on the reverse strand, counting down.
TTCATCATAATACCGTAATCCAGACCCATCTATCGTATATACATAGTTATGCAACTGCGACAGGTTGCCGCCCGCAGTTTCGGGATTTAGAAGGCCGTTTTGGTACTCGCCCTGCCGCTTAAGCATATCCGAGACGCTGTTCATGAAGCCTTCGCCGATCCTCACCTGATAGCGGATACTAACTACGTCGCCAGGCTGCAAAGTACCGGAAATTTTGAATTCCGTGCGCTTTGCCGCCGCTGAGGTAATATCCTCCTCCGAGATTTCCATGACATGGGGGGAGAGCAGCAGCACGCTGTCATCCGCCTCTTCGTCCGCGGGAATATATTTAAACTCCACATCGGATGAATATACGGCAAGGCCGTTTGTTGTCATAATGTCTATAAGCGTCAGCGGTTCCTCCGCCGTATATATCTCGGGCGCTACGGTGGTGTTGACATAGTCCAATGTGAAGGTTACGGTGTCTCCCACCTGCAGCCGCTCAAAGATATTATCATTATTGATTATTCCGTCAATAATATCGCCATCGGCGCTGTCCCTGACGGCGGACTTGACCAGCCTGTCCCCCGCGATCATTGTAATGTCCGCCGTGTCATGGGCGGCGCGTATGCGGTCATAGGAGATTGTGGCCACGTTGGTAAGGACCTGCGTACGTACATCCTCTTTGGCACGGAGCGTTACGCTAGGCCAGTTATTGGCGAGGCCTCCGGTACCTGATATCCACAGGTCGCTGATATTACCAAAACCCCAGATGACTTTCAGTTCATCATCGGAAAAGGCGGAAAGGTCGATTGGCTCTACCAGCGCGACTATCTGCGTAGTCTGGTCTAACGTCCGTATGAGGGGAGCCTGGCCAGGAAGCGTAAGCGTATAGCTGCCCTTTGTCCGACTCATCGTGTTTCCGTTCAAACTATAGCCTTTGTAACCGTCGAAACGCCCTGGATTATAGGCCACCAGCTCAAAGGAGTCTTTAAACGGCGTAAGATCCTCTATCAGCATAACATCCGTAGCCGCGCCGTTTTGCGTGAAATATTGCAGGTTGCCGGTATAGCCGCCCTTGAAGGTAAAGGTAACCGTCTCGCCTTCCCTCATCGTGGTTCTGTCAGCTTCCTTGGCTACATTCATATTGTTGGGCTGCGTACGCACGTCGGCATGATCCGAAACCGAATAGGTATTCCTTCCCCTGTCCGCTCCGGTAAGCGTCACCCTGTTTACGAAGGGATTGGCCGGCGTAGAATAGCTCTGCGTTGTATGATTATAGGTTAAAAAATGATTGTTGTAGGTTTCCCCGCTCGGAAAACGCAGCCGCACATTGACCGTAATTGTCGCTCCCGGCGGGAACGCAAATCCCTCGGGGCTTCCTTTAGCGGCATCCTTTGCATCGTAAGAGATTACCAGCTGCGTGCCAGTGGTCCCTAATTGTTTTAGCGCATAGCCAAAGGTCATATCTCCGCCAAAGCCGGTAGAAGTTATGGAAATGGAATCAACATAGCCGTTTGCCTCATCGCTTACATCGTCTTTTAGTCTCCACTCATACCCAAGCCCATTGTAGATCAGTCCAGCGGGGAGGGTATCGGTAATTAGAGAATGGACCATTTCAAGCGCGCCGGCATTGGTAAAGGTCATCTGATAGCCAACCGTATCGCCGGAATGGACATAACGCGCCTTTGAATTATTCTGGCCGGGAACCGTATGACTATGACTCCTGGTCGAAGAACAATAGATCCCGTTGATCACCTTCGTCGCCCCGGGGGCTGGCGTCAGCGCCTCTTCGTCTGGAACTACTACGCCCGCCTGGCTGCCGCCTACCAACAGCCCGTTTTTGATATTGACGACTTCACCCTCTTTAATATCCACATATGCCGTGTAAGAATAGGTGAACACCGGCGCGTCTCCGCCGATCTCATAGGCCGGCATATTGCTTAAATCCCATTTGATTATATAATCCGTTCCGCCGTCCGCCTGCGTATAAGGTTCCACTCTGGGTATTACTGTCGAGGCCGTTCCATTCGAGTTTGTAAAAGCAATGGTAAAGCTGTTCGGGTCAATGTACAGAGCGCCTTCCATAGTATCGGTCAGCTCAATTACAGCGCCTGCATTCATGGCGTCGCCCACGTTGGTCACTTGTATACTATAGTCTATCGCATAGGTATTGCCGCCTACAGAAACAGCCTCGCCCTTTTTCTTTTCAGCGCTCAGGTTTGTGGTCCTGTCACGCACGGTAAGCGTATCCGTATCGCTTGCATTGCCCGCACTTGTTTCAGCCGTGACCGTATTGACGATATGATCCCCAGCCTGTAAACCGCTGTCATCCTTCAGCATCGCTTCATAGGTGTAGGCGACCGTTTCGCCTTTTCTTAATCCGCCCTCAGGCAGCGGAAGCTGGATCGTTTGGTTATTCTCTCCCTGTGTTATGGTTATTTGGTTTTTATCAATCGGTTCCCCGTTCATCGTAAATGAGTCGGCGTCAATTTGCATTGCATTTGGACAAACGTCGAACACTCTGCTCAAATCCAGCCTAATATCACCAGTGCTTTCTACCTCAATATTATAGGTAACCCTTCCGCCTTCGAAAATCGTTGTATTATCCTGCCCTGAATTCACTGTATGCGACTTATCCAGCATAAGGTCAGCCCTCGGCGTCTCGTACTCATATGTATGCGTCTGCTCCTTGGTCCGATCCGTACCGGTTAGCGTCGCTGAAAGGGTGTTGATATAGGCGCCGGTTAGAGAGTTAGCGGGAATCTGTGCCTGCAAAGAGGCGGTAAATACGCCGTTTGCCGGAATGTTGACCGATCTCCAGGTTACTGTCTGCCGTCCGTCATCCGTTGTTCCTATTATCCCTGTAAGCGTTGATCCTGAGCTGGTAACCGCGCCGGAAAAGGACTGCCCGTCCAAAAAGTTCATGCCCGCCGGAAGAGTGTCCGTTATGTCCAGCGTTATGGGCATTACGCCGGTATTATTGACCGACAGCCCGTAAAAAAGCGTTGTAAGCCCGGTATCGGGATCTACTGCGGCGGCGGTCAGGCCCTTAGTCAGTTCATAAGCGGGCTCCGGAACCTGGATTGGCGTGGAAACCTGCGAGGAGCTTCTATGGAGCTCTGAGCTGACGTTAACCGGATCTATCTCAAGCTCATGCGTGGTGCTGTTTAATTCTGAAACATTATAGGGGGTTACCAGCGGAACTGCCTCAAACTCCACATGATTGGTAATTTGCGGAGAGCTACCCTCCAGCAGCGAGTCTGCAACCACAAGCGGCGCAGTATAGATAGTTGCCGAAACACTAGGATTATACAGCTCCTTTGTGCCATCGTCGCCTTCAGGGCGGGTGCAGGTAAAAATTATCTTAAAGGAATTATCCGTAGGGTCTAACAGCTGCACGTTGGATACGCCTACCAAATCCTCATTAGGCCCCCTGCTGAATTCTGCGATCTTTAAATCGCCTTTGTATATGATTGCCGACGCTGTATCCCGGTTGTAATCCATGCGGAACACACCCTCTGGAAAGGTTAGGCCCTCCGGAAGCGTCAAGGTGTCGGTCATTGTGTATTCTCTGGTATGGATATCGGCGGAACCCGAATAGTTGTAGGAGGAGGCGTTGATGCGATAGTTAATATTTCCACCCTCCAGCCTACGGTCGGCGCTAACAGTAATCGTTCCGCTGCTCTGTGTTTTTATAACCGGACTCCAGTAAAACGACGCGATAAAGCTGAGGGAACCGCCCTTTTTAATGATAGTTGTTCCTTCAATGTTGTTAAGCGTTACCTCTATATCCTCATCGTCAATGCAAAGCGTTGTAGGCCCTGTGATACCGTTTGCATATTGAAAACGGAGTGATGCGAGACGCGTTGCCCCGTTTGGTACGCCGAGTATCTCAAGATAGCGCTTTCCAGTGCTTATATCCGTTTCCAGAGTGATAACCTGGTCTCCAAACGGCATACTGGCACCATTTTCAAAATCAGGCAAAATCGCCTTATCGTCGTCAATATTGATACGTATATCCGCAGTGCCGTTTTGGTTTGGGGAATTGACGCCGACCCTCAATGTGAAGGTACCGCTGCTCCCCATATTGATTACCGTACCGTTTTCAGCGGCCAGTTCTACGCTTACGGCGTGACCACCAACGTCAAGCGCCGTAGCCGGAGCCAAGGTGGCCAAAATCATTATAGCTGCCAGCAAGACGCTGAATACCCTATAAAATGTATTTTTAAGCATCGTTTGTTTCATTCTCTTATTCGCCTGCCTTTGCCGATAGTAACCTAAAATCAAAGATAACCGTCCCCATAATGCGGCGCTCGTTTACCGCGCCAAAGTGCCTGGAATCCACCGCCAGCCGCATCCCCCT
>CAYSKA010000022.1:0-5631 GCA_964431505.1 uncultured Oscillospiraceae bacterium | reverse complement strand
CGTCTCCCGATTATCCCCGAGAACATATACTGTTTCCAGAGGCACCGTAAATTCATATTCTATCGTTTCGCTAACCGGATACGTGGCGCCCTGAACAGGCGCTCCGTTCTCCGGCTCCCCGTTAATCAGAACGGTTCCTGTATTTTTGCTCATCCTGATAATGTCCTCCTCTATTGCTGCAACGCGCCTGATCAGCACTTTATTGCTGGAGGTCGTAAAAGTCACGACGTCGCCCCGTTTTGGGCGTCCCAATCGCAGGAATACGACCACGCTGCGCCCCGCGAGGTTCGGTTCCATCGAGCCGCCCTCCACAAGCGCTACTCCAAAGATTACGCCGAATAATATATATATAACGGACGCTAGCAGCGCGGCAGCGCCCAGCCTGCGCAGCCACCTTTTATTGCGCGGCTTTTTTGTTTCTGAAACCGAGCTGCTCAAGGCAGCTTCTGCCGGTGGTTTAGCTTGTCGTGCCCTTTCATCCATTCTTCAATCTTCCCGCTGATTTTTTTGTGCGCCTCCTCAGAACCATAAAAGCGGACTGAAGAGGCAATGTGGTATTTTGCATGAATGTCACACAGTGGGCAGCCCACTGCCCGATTTTTAACCCTTTTATGGAAGGGATTTATGCCCGCGCTTCACGTTTTAACCTTTTCTAAAGCTGCTTTGCTCAAGTCCTCTGATCCAAATTCAGAGGTTATAACCTGGTGCAGGGTAAGTTCAAAGGCAGCGCTAATCCGCCGCTGCAAATCGTCGTACAACTTATGCACGGGGCATTTTCCAACAGCGTTCCTGTTGCAAAAATGGTCCTCCTTAACGCAGCGATTGATATAAATGTCCTCTTCCATAGCAACCATAATGTCTTTCAATGTAATCTCGTCGCTTCGGCGCATAAGAAGAATTCCGCCATTTTTGCCCTGATGCGTTTCGATTAGATTCGCTTTCTTGAGCAACCGGATAATCTTACGCAGATTCGACAGCGGAATCGACATAGCATCCGCCACATCCGTCGCTATACAGATCTTGTCGCAGATTGCCAGCTGCAGCATGCACCTAATCGCATAGTCCGTTGTGATACATAACAGCATATTATTCCTTCCCGTTTTCCAGCCAAGCCGTTAAAGTGATACACGCAGCAACACTTTAACAAAAAAAATTATGACGTAATAAATACGTCAGCAGCATTACGCTTTTGATTCAATATAATTATAATGCTCCACATATTACCAAAAGTCAATCCGCAAATTAAAATATACTGTGGATTTAATGCCTATTTTGCAGGTTTTTTGGATGCGGACCAAAAGGGAACGAATCCATTTTTTGCTGCATACCAGCTGTGCCGTTAAAAAGGAATTATTCATATTGCCCCCGTAGCTCAACCCCCGCGGACTTCCAGACCTAAGTATTCCAACGCATTTACGAATCGGCGCTATGCCAGGCCTCCTTTTTATTCTTTCATAGCCGCGGCAGCCCCCTCCAGTCAGTATCCGGCACGGCTCCGGCGGTTATTCTATATCAACGCCTGGTGTATAACCATTGCTACCCTCAGCTGACAGGGGTAACCACGTCCTAAGGGCCGGATTTTGGCCATTTCTATGTTTTCGTCGCTTGAAATAGCGCTGAATAGTCCTGCGCTCCTCGGCCTTGAACTGGCCACAGATCCGACCCCTTGAGGTCTTCTGAGTTTTCGCTCTCCCAGCCCGCGCGGGGTGAAGCGGGGCCGCGCAGGCGGAGCGGACCCTACGGCAAGCGGCCGGAACAAAGTCCGGCGTGGACTGGGTGCGCGAAAACCGGTTTACCCTTGTCCGCTGAGGGTATGTATACATGGCTTAAATTAGGTATAATAGTTGGCCTCATTAAGGACTTTTAGCAAAATTGTAAAATCCTCAGGATTGCCTTAACAACACACGTCCCGCTTGCAGGACAAAAATATTAAGCCGATTATATCCTTTATCATTCTAGTTGCTTTAGCTTATAACATACGTATTCTATTAACAATACCACAAGTAAGCCCCTAATTATCACCATAGTTTAAATACTTCGGCTGAACAGCCCTCCCGCGTAACAGCCGTTATAATTGTCCAAGCCCTTGTGCCTAATCATCCGATTTCAAAAGGCGCAACACATTTACGTTAGTTATCCATACTACGGCGGCAAGCGCTCCAACAAGATAGCAGAGTGTAAACAATAGGCCGTTAACAGCATTTTTTATTGGCACGCCGCTGAAAAGAATAAGACAGGCGGAAATGCCCAACGCCGTTCCAACGGCGCTAACAACGAGCTGTTCAAACGAGATAAGACCAGTTACGCTCATACGGCTTAACCCAAGCGAACGCATAACCGCAAATTCGCGTACCCTTCCACGTATATACAGGAAGCTTGCAAGCAGGCCTATTCCAGCAGCAATTATATATAAGACCGGCAGCAGCAAGCTAAGGACCGATATATTTTCTTCTATTCCAGCAACCGTCTTATTAAACAGCTCATCGTATACCGTTATGGCATAGTACATGGGCTTATCCTCGACCGTAATGCTGGGCTTGGCAAAGTATTTCCCAGCCTCCCCTTTGAATTCTTCCAAAGTCCGGTTATCCTTAACGGAAAACGACAGGCTGTCCGTATAGATATACTCGTCCTCCGCAAGAAGGTTCGACAGGTAATCGAAGGGGCAGTAGACGGCTGATGAAATCCCCCCATAGTATACTCCCGCTACGGTCATGGTTACGGTCTTCCCTCCCGAAGTAAGGGAAATCTGCCTGCTGCCGTCCTCATTTGCTGCTAATCCGGAAAGTTTAGCCCCTGGCACAATGCACACCGCCTGGTCCGTCTGAAAAATTGCCTCGCTGTATCCATCGAAAAAGCTCAGCGCCGCCCCGTTCTCCGGAAGCAGTTCCATTGCCGCCTCAGGATAGCTTATACCCGTCAGCTGTATCTCCTCATTCAACCCTTCCTCATTGCATTTGAGCATTCTTTTAAGGTTTACGCGCTCAATCCAGTTGCAAAAACCGTGTCTGTCAGGGATTGTGCACAGATCGATATACATTGAATTTATTTCCAGCCTGTCGGTTTTCGTTCCGCTAAGATTGGAAATCACACAGCGGATTGAACTTTCATCGTATACCTCTTCCAACGCCGCCTTCTGCGCATCAAGCGCTCCAGCCAGCAAGGTCATTCCAAACGCACCCACGCATACCAGCAAAACCAGCAGTATGCAGGACAACTTTCGCCTAAGCAGGCATTTTAGGGTTGGCTTTAGCATATCAACACCTCACCTTTCCTTCATTCTCATAGGATTGCCTGATGCTGCTCCCGCAAAAAAGCTCACACAGGCCCCCATTATAAGCATAAGCCCGACTGCTGCCGCAGCAAGCGCCCACGGAACCGAATAGGCCATTTCGCTTCCTGCATCGCCAAACACCGCACTGCATACCCCGTCATACAGGAAATAGCTTAGAATACAGCCCACGGTGAGCGATACCGCCGCTAAGAGCAGCGCGCTCAGGCTCATCCCAGAGAATATCTGCCTGGGCTTTGCTCCTATAAGGCGCATTATCCCAGCAGTTCGACCTGCCCACCGCGTATACAGGTACGCGAACAGCACGGCCGAAGCCGAAAACAATACGGCGCTGAACAGCATCAGCCTGTTGGCGTTTATGACCATGGCGTCTATCCCCTGCGACGCCTGAGCGTAGCCCTGATCAAAGTATAGGAAGCATCCGCCATAGCCCTGCGCCTCCATCTCCGCTTCAAACGCATCCGCCATGCCGTTTTTCAACACGATTGAGTACAGCACATCCAGGTCCCATAGTGACTCCATGTCCTTAGCGTCCTCATCAAACTCAACAGGCGATTTAGGAATGATTGTAGAAGCTGAAGGTATAAATATTGTATTTGGTGAAATTGCATGACTGCTGTATATAAACCCTGGAGAATTATATGTTCCAATGATCGTATATTCAATTTGCTCGCCCATCTCCACCTTATATGTATAAGGGGACATCGATATTATGCCTATATTGCTATCACCTTTTATTGTAGGATGGCTTATTGTGCCATATCCAGGGTTATAGAATGAAAGCGGTAAGCGCTCCCCAACTTTAAGTCCGTTTCTCCGCGCGTATTCAGAGCTAATCAGACATACCCTGTCTCCTGAATTGTATTCTTCGGGATAAAACGATCTGCCCTCGTCAATGTACGCTTCGTTTTTATTGAACAGGAGGAGACTTTCAAGTGCATTTGTGGTTATTACCGGAACTGATTGCATGGTTGTATCGCATAGCCCCATAACGCCTTCTCGCCAATTTGTTCCATCATTAGAGTTAATAAACTCGCTGATATCCATATCTTGGGGTACCTCGGTACAGATGGGGTAACCGTCTATCATTTTTTTAATTCTATATGCATTTCCATTTTGATACTCAATCTCGGCCGGTGCATTGCTGTACAAGGCATGATGGCCTGCCTGGAGCCTTGGCAAAACGTCATTGTTTATCTTCCATTCATCAAGTCCGGTCTGCTCAATAGGCTGTCCCGTGTATTCACCCCATACTATGTAGCGCTTTCCTTTCTCAAATGGTATATTTCCATCCCCATTCATTATATCACCATCTAAAATCAATTTTTCCGGCGGGAAATAATCCTCGTGTATTAATACGCATTCATCTACATCCGAGGTGATAGCATATGATTTGGTGAAATAGGTTTCCTCTATTTCGCCATCTTTTGAAAAGGCGGTATATGAGTTATCCTCTTGTACTTCTATATCGTTGCAGGTGATAACAAATACAGCAAGATTGTAGGGTTGGTCAAATATAGCTTCATAATCCCGCCAATCACCGCTGCTTGATATCAAAGCGCTGCTCTCCGGTATATATGCGGAAAATATATCTCTGAAATCGGTAATTCTAACATAGTTTGATCTTAATGCCGCCTCACATGCGCTACGCAAATGCCGTCTGTGATTAATCTCAATCTGTATTAACTCCATAGGATCATGGACGTCAGGGCTGTCGGTTAATTCCGAAACACGGTAATCCGGAACAGCTATAGTTGTATAGGTTTCATTCAGTGCCGCTACCTGCTTATTAACGCCGGCATATGCATTAACCCCAATGCATAGCATTGCGCCGGACATGACAAGTAAAAGCGCAAACGCCACGGCCCTTACGGGCGACCTGAGAAGCTGCTTAATAAACGTCATAGTTGCTCTCCTTTCAGAAGGGTAAAGGGCGGCCCTAAGAGGCTATGGCTTATTGATTTATCATGTTACTTGGGAAGTACCATCATGGATAAAGGCAAACCTGGGCAGTTCCCAGGGCGTGGGCAAGGCTCGGTTATTGTTTTCATGTGCTTACCGCAATCACACTTGTAAACATAGGTATGAATTGTACCGCCGCATACCGCACTGCGCATCAATGAGTTATGAGTTTCCGTCCTAAATGCGCTATTGATTATAATGTTGCCACATCTTAAACAAATGTAATAACCGCGTGCCTCTACACGGTGCGTTGAAGCCGTGATTTGATCGTAAAATTTAAGCGTTCTTTGATATTCTAATTGATGATTGCATGCAGAAGAAGCGGTCCCTCCATGATCGTTCTCCGCCGCAAGCGCAACCGGAGCAAGGATAAACGC
>CAYSKA010000021.1:0-14246 GCA_964431505.1 uncultured Oscillospiraceae bacterium | reverse complement strand
CCCGGGCAATGTGATGCGTCCGGCATAGGCTAAGCGGCGCAAAAAGCATTTGATGTGGGCGTGCCGGCAAGGGCGGCAGGGCCTTAACAAACTCCAGAAATTAATCAACGGATATTAATAGCGGATATAAGGCGCTGATCCTGTCATCATAAATGCTGCCCTTGTCAACTGAGGGGAAACTCACAATAACCCTTAAATAAAACTGAAATACGCGGAGCCACAAAGGGGCCTAGACGGATTGATATGGAATGTGGGCCGCTTTCACAGCTTAACCGCGTTTAAACAGCAGACGCAAGCATACGGTCCGCCGTTTAAGCGCGGCAAGAGCTGTATTGATTTCTTTGCGGATAAAATCTCAGGCGCATGCTTTTTCTGTCTTGAAAGCCGCGCCCCTTCAGGCGTAAAATATACTTAACTGAGAGCATGACGCTGGCAATGCCACGCCTATCAGGTCCCGCTTCATATGGATCAGGATCCGGTAAGGCGCTTTGATTGGTCAGGATAAAGATCCGCGCATACGCGCGGACGCTATGCTCATACATTGATCGGCGAGGTTGAGAGCACGGAGATCACACTCGCATGCGTGCGCGGGCGCTACGTTTTCTCCGGACGCCGATTATCCGGTGGCAAACTCGGATCACACTCGCATGCGTGCGCGGGCGCTACGGTCTTATGCGCGCACAGCAAAAGCAGGTTTAGCACGATCACACTCGCATGCGTGCGCGGGCGCTACGGTTGGTTCAGGTGTAGGTTCCGGCTCAGGCACAACGGCTTACCTCGCATACGCGCGCGGACGCTACACAAGCAGGCGGAACCCGTCAAGGGCGACAAGCTCACGCGGCCTCGCATACGCGCGCGGGCGCTACGCACGTACTACATTAAATGTATTAAGTACCCAAATGCACGCGGCCTCGCATACGCGCGCGGGCGCTACGTGGGGCAGGCGAGACGCAGCGTTTCCTTCCAAATACACGCGGCCTCGCATACGCGCGCGGGCGCTACGAGCGCTGCGGCGGCTGTGTGAAAGGCACACCCCGCGGCTTACCTCGCATACGCGCGCGGACGCTACGGGGCGACGGTCACGGAACCACGGCAGTTCAGCCCCCACGCGGCCTCGCATACGCGCGCGGGCGCTACGGGGGATTAGACTGGTAAAGGCCAAGCAAAAAAAACACGCGGCCTCGCATACGCGCGCGGGCGCTACGCACGTACTACATTAAATGTATTAAGTACCCAAATGCACGCGGCCTCGCATACGCGCGCGGGCGCTACGTGGGGCAGGCGAGACGCAGCGTTTCCTTCCAAATACACGCGGCCTCGCATACGCGCGCGGGCGCTACGAGCGCTGCGGCGGCTGTGTGAAAGGCACACCCCGCGGCTTACCTCGCATACGCGCGCGGACGCTACGGGGCGACGGTCACGGAACCACGGCAGTTCAGCCCCCACGCGGCCTCGCATACGCGCGCGGGCGCTACGGGGGATTAGACTGGTAAAGGCCAAGCAAAAAAAACACGCGGCCTCGCATACGCGCGCGGGCGCTACAGGTCGTCCGCATCCTGGACGGGACGCTCGCCCTTTTCGGTAATGCCTGTATAGCTTCCAAGCACGTCTGAAGGGATGTCCTGTTTGTTCAGTTCGGGGAATACGCGCTTCATGCGGCGTACATCCTCCGGATTGTCCGGCCTTTTTTCCATTGCGCTAAGTTCCTTTCATGTGGTTTTGACCTTAGGATTTGCCCGTATACGCGCTTTCATTCATGCCTTGGCGCTTTCACTGGCAGACGGGATGGCGGAGCCACACTTTAGCATAACGCAGCGCGGCCCCTTCCCGAGGGCCGGTCAAAGCCTGAACTAAAAAGGAGAATATCAATGATATACATGAGAAGCGCTGAGCTGAGGGAGGCGCGGGACCAAGGAACGTACCCGTTTTCCGTGCGGGCCGCGCTGGAAATAGAGAGGATCAGGTGCGAAACGCCGTTTACAATACTTACCGGCAACAATGGCTGCGGCAAAACTACGGTGATGGAGATATACGCGGCATTGCTCTGCGCGGCGCGCATTGGCGGCGCGCGGTCCGCTAAGGCCGACGCGGCAAACGCCTGCGCGGACGCCTTCAGGCTTGTCAGGACTGCAAAGGCAAAGAAAAGCTTTTTCTTCTCAGCTGAGGATTTTATAAAATACGTAGAATGGGTAGAGGATGAAAAGCGCGGAGCCATGGAGGAGCTTAAACGCATTGACGGTAAATACGGCCCGCTTTCATACGCCAGGATGCCGCACTGCCGCACCATTAAGGAGCTTAACGGCATGTATGAGGGCACATTGTCCGCAAAATCGCACGGCGAGGGCTTTATCGACTTCTTTAAAAGCCGGATAATTAAAAACGGGCTGTATCTATTGGACGAGCCAGAGGGCGCATTGTCCTATGAAAGCCAGTACCTGTTGGCGCTGATACTGATGGATGCGGCGCAAAAGGACTGCCAGTTCATAATCTCCACCCATTCGCCGGTTTTAACCGCGATACCCGGGGCCGTGATATATCAAATCGATGCGGATGGCGCTGCAAGAAAGGCTTATGACGAGCTGGAAAACGTGAGGTTCCTAAAGCTGTTCATGGCGAGGAGGGACGCGTTTTTTCAGGATTAGCCGCGCTGCCAGCCGTATTGATCCGCCGTGGGGCTTAATACAGGCCTGATTCGCTCTAAATTTTACCCCCTCTGTTTATTTTCTATGATTGACAAGCAATAATTCCAAAGCAGTAGCCCCGATAAGTTATTGCGCTTTTAACTGAAATTAGGTATACTGTTTATGAAAACATGCTTAAAATATGGAAAGGAGGCGTCCGATATGTACACAGCAGCCGATGTCGCCAAATACATCGTAAGCTATTCTACAGAGCAGGGGAAACCCATCAGCAATTTAAAGCTGCAAAAGATGTTGTATTATCTATGGATAGATTATTATAAGTCAACTGGCAGGGAATTATATGCCGATGATATCTGCGCATGGCAGTTTGGACCCGTAGTACCTGAGGTTTACTACGAATTTTGTTCATATGCCGGAACTCCTATATCCAAAAGTTTTATATCACCCATCAGTGGCAGCGATGAGATAATTCTTAATGAGATAATAAATAAGTATCTCATTAAGACTGCGCATACCCTGGTTGATATGACGCATAAACAGGGCAGCTCCTGGAATACGGTTTACCAAAATGGAAAGGGAATCAGGGAAGTAATCCCGTTTGAGCTTATTAAAAGACTGGAGTGCGGCGATTAGATATGCAGCCCGATTTGTTAAAGCACAAGCAAGCCGCGCTGAGGGAACACCTATATGGAATGGCCCTGGGCTGTATGGACGAACCCGAATTGCGCCAGCTGCTAGTCAAGCTAAAATCCATATATTCTAATGACTTCAGGCATAATTACTCTGAATTTTTTCCGCTGATAGTGGATATCTCCAAGGACGATAACAGCTACAACCTTGATTTTTTATCCAACAATCTGGAAGCGCTGCGCGAAATGGTTTTAAAATCCTATATTGAAGGCAAAAGTGAATCCAACGCCCTTTACCAATCGCTTCATAAACTCATTGACCACATTAATCTCGAAATAGCCCGTTATAACCACTATTCAATGAGCGAGCAGAAGGTAAACGATCTCGAGAGCAAGCACCGTACGCTGCAGTCCGAGCTTAAGGAATCGACTGAAGCGTTAAAGCTGGCACAAAAAAAGGTTTCCACCGTACAAACCGAATTGATAGCTGTGCTTAGCATTTTTGCCGCGATAGTTTTGACCTTTTCAGGAAGCATCAGCTTTATAGGCAATGCTTTGAGCGGCATGGGGACAACCCCGTTTTTCCGAGCGGTATTTTTTGTGTTGCTGTGCGGGTTTGTTGTTTTCAACACCATTTTTTTGATGATGTATATTGTGGGTAAAATTACTGGAAGGAATATATATGCGCGCTGCCAGAGTACAGACTGCACATGCAACGGCGGCCAGCCAAAGTGCCATGGAATAGTTAGAATAAAAAAACGGCTTCCATATGTTTTCTGGATGAACGCTGTATTCCTTATTTTAATGGCGGCCGACTTGATATTGTGGAATTTAAACGCCGTATTTCCTTTTTTCCCGGCAATGTAAAACATAGCTTTGATAACACGGATGGGAATTGCTATCGCCTTGATGGACATAAAGCACTCTTTTAGCAAACAAAGGATTTTATTAGCATAATGAGAAAACCGCATTCAATTAAATCGGTAGACCAAAGTGTTATGATTTAAAATTGATACCCTCAGTTGACAAGGATAATGCTTTTAGGCATTATCAGGGCGGATGTATAGCGCAAGGACTTGGCCGCCAAGCCTTACTACAGTGTTTTTTTAAGCAGGCCCTGAGCATATAAAAAGCAGGCATAACCCATTGATTTTAGGGCAGGCCAATTTAAACAGGAGCCGCGATACGCGAGAAACGTGCGGTTAAATATACGCACAGAGTCCTTTTTGCAGGACTGGCTACAGGATAACGAGGGAGTCGATCCTGTACCCCGCCGGGGATTCCTCCCAGGGAACCAGGGTAATGCTTACGCCGGCTATACGGCTTGCTCCGGCATAACCAGGCTCTCCAAACATGAGCGCCCCGCTTATTACGAGCGCGCCTTCCTCATTAAAGGACGCGTCAATATACTCAACGCCGTATGCCTGGGCATGCTCCAACTTGCTGATTTCGTATCCATCCCCTTTGGCGGCTATTTCGTAAAACCCGCTGCTTTGGGGCGTTGGCACGTCAGACGCGGTGAACAGGGACAAAAACAGGCTGTCGTAATCCGCTTTTTTAACGGTGAAAGCGCTGCCATAAAAAGCGCTCTCCCTTTCATAGGCAAACGCCATGAACAGCGTTGCTATGCGGGGCGACGGGCTTTGACTATAAAAGCCTTCGCCGCTTAACGCGCATGCGCGCGCAAGGTCGCCCATTATTGGGGAAAGCGCGAAAAACGCGCCGGTGCTTATCATGTCGCCTACAAACTGCGGGGTTATGGAGCGGCGCTCCAGCTCAATGGCGATTACGCCCTCCTCGGGCTTTGCCAGCTGGCCTTCGCCTATATACAGCCTGTAGCCGCCCGTAGTTACGGTAAAGCCGTTGTTCATGTCGAGTACTGCGGCAATATCGGACATGTCCAGATCGGAATAATACCCTGCTCCATCCAGCGATATCTGGTTATAAACCTGCTGCGCCGCAAGCGCCAGCGGATCGTATATGCCCGAAACATAGGCAAGGCTGCGTTCAGCGCCGCTTTTATCAAAAACAAGCGTGGTTATACGCGCTTTTTCGGGTCCGCTGAAGCTGTACTTCTCAGTAAATACTACGTTGGTATAGCCCCGCGCCACGGTTACGCCGCAGGTAACGGAGGTATACGGCAGCCCGTCCCCTTCCGCGGGATCGGCCGTTGGCGCGCGCTCCTGCGAAACGCGAAGCGCAAGCTCGTCCCTGAACACGCCTATGGCGCTGTTTATCGGCTCATATCCGGCATAATCCTTACTGAAAACCGGATACTCACAGGACAGGCTGTAATTTGCGGATTCCTTATCGCCGTCGGGATAATAGCGTACATCGGCTTCAATGGAATATGAGCCCTCCGGAGCCTGGGTTTCCGCGTGGGCAGGCGTTTCGGGCAGTCCTGTAAATCCGGGCGGCGCGTTGTGCCCTTCGTTTGAAACGATAGGCCCCGCTTCACATGCGCATAGCGCCAGCGTGGAGGCGGCGATGAGCGCCGCGATCAACCTTTTCATATGCAGCACCTCGATTACGGTTTTTTTTATTAATGCATAATCATTCGAATTTGCCTATCATTATATCATACACCAAAGCCGTTGCGCCCATCGTTTGAAAGCCCCATAAAATATAAGCGCTGCTTTGCCACAATGCAGCCGGAAGCTGTTTAAATCCGCAAATGCGTACGGCATTAAAATTTTAGGCGTTAAAGCGTTAAGCAAGATTTAATGCCTCAAACATAAATCGACAAAATACGAACGTAATATAATGAGATACATCGTTGACATATAAATAATGTAATATTAATATATAGTTATTGGAAATAAACATACTGTCATAAAATCCTTCGGGGTCATTAAAATGAAAAGAAAACTTGTGTTTATGCTTGCGGTACTGATCATTGCATGTACTTTACTTCCAGCGTTGTCACTTGAACGTGTTCAACCCGTTAATGATGCGCAATACCCTCCCGTTGATATTTATGAAAACAGAGGAAAAGGATACGGCTCTAAAGCTCAACAGAATGGGTACGGAGCCGCCATGGATACAGGGCTGCGGCCTGTGGAACGGTGGCCCGCCGGCTAAGGCACACAATCTTTGAGTTTATCCGAACAACTTATGTCTGATATAACGCAGATATGTTGTGGCGGTAAATTATAATTATAAGGAGGTCATTAAAATGAAAAGAAAACTGGCATGGATTCTGGCGCTGTTGCTTATCGCCTGCGCCGCGCTGCCCGCATTAGCGGCAGGCCGGCAGGGCGGCTACAATCCGTCGGGCGCGCGCGGGGAGGGTATGAAGGCCGAGTTCACTGTACAGGTGCACGGCCCAGCGCTTGAGATCAACGTTTGGGGCCAGCTTTGGTTCAACGCGGCAAACGAATACTATATTGCCAACCATGAACAGGATATGTTTACCATAGGCGTGGCCATACCAGAGGGTATTGACCTGGGCAGGTGCTATATCCAGTCAGCCTATGACGGCTGGCAACCGGTATTCTTCAGCGAGCTTATATACGAAGATGGCTGTTATACCTATACGGGGCCTGTCGACTCGATATATACGACAGGTTATAATTACTCTGATATACAGATTTATGTTGATCAGGAATATAATCCTGACCAACACTGGCCGGACATGATAATCAACGTATACGCCACTCCTGAGGACGTTGATTCCTTCTGCGAGGAGTTTGAGGGAGCGGGCTGGGAATACATAGACGAGCCGGATCCTTCGACGCCTACGCCGCCGGAACCCACGCCCACGACGGAAGCTCCCACGCCCACGCCCGAGCTGCCAACAACCCCCGAGCCTGAGGATCCCACGCCAGAACCAGGGGATCCCACGCCCACGCCCGAGGGGCCGACGCCATCCCCCGAACCAGGGGAGCCCACTCCGGCGCCGGAGGATCCCGATGATCCTCCAAAAGCGGGCGGCGCAAGCCTGATCGTGCTGGGAATCGCGGCTATCGCGTCGGCGGCCGGAATGGCCGGCGCGGCTGTGCTGAAAAAACGCAGGTAAAAAAACCAGGGCCGTATACGACGCGGCGCGAAATAGACCTATATAAACTTAAACCCTTATAAAGTACGCTTGACAGGGCCGCCTTAACCGATTGGTAAGGCGGCCTTTTTAGCTTTAAAAAAGCTTCAACGAGCAACTGGTACAATCAAAATTTACAACATTATATTGATGAGGATGATGAGATGGAGAAAAAGACGCACGCGCGCATGCTCGACAGATGCGCCAAAAAGGCTGTAAACGCGCTGATGGAGATATGTTCAGACCGGGGACAAGCACATGACGCGTCTACATAATCAGTTAAAGGAAAAAATCGTAAAAAACGGTCAGTAAAGAAAATAAGAGGCGCATCTATGAAACGTATAAAGGTTAGTTGTCCTTTCGGTTGCGGCCGCGCTCATTTGCGGCTTTTGACACAATTCGACAAAATATATTCTATAGGATTCGACGCTTTGTTGACATATAAACAACGCAATATTAGTATATAAACATTGGTAATAAATGTATATTAACAAAATATCAACAAAAATCTGAAGGTAAGACTCGCGTTGATACTGAAGATTGCCCGTATTGTCCTTAGAATACGTTCAACGCGTTAATGGCGCGCATACTCTCCCACCGGCATTACGAAAGCGGCAACAATGCTGAAATGATACGGTTCCGAATCCCGACAGCTTGGCGGCGGGGCCGTTCTGGGCGCTGGATTGCGGCTTTCACATCGCCGAGCGTCAGCTCAGGCACACAATCTTTGAGTTTATCCGAACAACGTATAACTGATGCGCAGATATGTTGTGACGGTAAATTATAATTATGAGGAGGTTATTCAAATGAAAAGAAAACTGGCATTGATTCTGGCGCTGCTGCTTATCGCCTGCGCCGCGCTGCCGTCATTGGCGGCGGACCCACAGGGAGGTTACAATCCGTCGGCCGATGAGGATACGAAGGCTGTGTTTGCCACATATGTTTACTACCCAGCGGAGGAGATCAACGTTTTGGGCGAGCTTGGGTCCAACGCGGCGGATAGATATTATATCGCGAACCATGAACAGGGTATGTTCACCTTATCCATAGACAAACCCCACTACATTGACCCGAGTAGGTGCTATATTCGGTCATCCTATAAAAACGGCTGGTTTCCTATATTCTTCACCGATCTTATGAGGGACTTTGGTAGTTATATCTATGTAGGGCATATTGATTCCATATCTCAGACGGATCGTAATTTCACCGATATCCAGATATATATTGATCAGGAATATAATCCCGATGAGAATTGTCCTGACATGACAATCAAAGTATTCGCCAATCCCGACGAAGCTGATTCTTTCTGCGCGGAGTTTGGAGGGAGCTGGAGTTATCTTCCGGGACCGGTGTACCCGTCCCCCACGCCCACGCCGGAGCTACCCACCCCAGAGCCTGAGGATCCCACGCCAGAACCCGGGGAACCCACTCCGGCGCCAGAGGATCCCGATGATCCGCCAAAGGCGGGCGGCGCAAGCCTGATCGTGCTGGGAATCGCGGCTATCGCGTCGGCGGCCGGAATGGCCGGCGCGGCTGTGCTGAAAAAACGCAGGTAAAAAAACCAGGGCCGTATACGACGCGGCGCGAAATAGACCTATATAAACTTAAACCCTTATAAAGTACGCTTGACAGGGCCGCCTTAACCGATTGGTAAGGCGGCCTTTTTAGCTTTAAAAAAGCTTCAACGAGCAACTGGTACAATCAAAATTTACAACATTATATTGATGAGGATGATGAGATGGAGAAAAAGACGCACGCGCGCATGCTCGACAGATGCGCCAAAAAGGCTGTAAACGCGCTGATGGAGATATGTTCAGACCAGGGACAGAAGGCCTCCGACCGCATTGCGGCGGCCAAGCCGCTGCTCGAGCTGGGGCTTGGGCAATGGCGGGCTTCAGGCGGACGGGAAAACGAGCTGAAAATATTGATTGAGGGGCTTCAGGACGAATTTTTAGAGTGAATAAACGCAGGGGGAGCAAACCGAATAATACGAATTATAGCTGCCGCGCGGTTTTTTTTGGAACCAATGGGCCGGCTTGTTCGTATTATGGGTATAGTGTCCGTTGCATATGCGGCGGGCAGCACATGAAACCACGCGCGCCAGCCCAACCGCTTAAATGGAACCCCGCGGGAAGCGGGCGCGTCAAGAAAAATAATGAGGTGAATTTATGAAACGTCTTGTAAAGGTTCTTGTTGCCCTTTCACTTGCGGCCGCCATGCTGGCATTCGCGGCATGCGCGCCGCGCACGCAAACCCCGCCCGATCCCAGCTCCACCCCGCAAAACACGCCGGGCGGCGCATCCCCCTCCCCTTCGGCCAACCCGAACGGGGGCGCGGAGTCGCCTAACCCTTCGTCAACGCCTGCAAAGCCGATTAACGGGCTGGACGAAGAGACTTCGGGCCGCATCTATGATATGGCGGATATCTTTAAGAGCATTATAATCACCCTGGGCGGCGACGGCGGCTATGAAAAATACGATCCCGCTGACAAGGATTTTGTATGGGACGCGGTTAAGACCTATTTCGCCATGTTCGGCTCAAAGCATACCACCATTACAGACCAGCGCACCTATGTGGTTGACGACGACCTGGTGGAAGATATAGCCGAGTACATGTTCGAAGATATTGATGACGACAGCCTGCCTAAGCCGGACGACGCTGAACTGAAAAATGGCGTTCACTACGACAGCGCGACTGAAAAATACACCTTCAGAGCCTTGAGCCTGAACGACGCGAAGCTTAATTTTATCAAGGCCGAAACAGGAGATAACGGAGTTATAAGCGTCACCATAGAGGGTACCGTGATGTCAATATCTACGTCAACCAGCAAGGCGCCTGAAATCAAGGCCGCGACCTATATCTTTAAGCTCAAGCCCGAGGACATGGACGACGCCGACGATCTGTTCCGCTACGAGGTGGTTGACGTTAATAAGGCCGATAACGCCGGCGGTCAGACGCCTGATTCAGGCTCAAACGATTCAAACAAGACCAACGGCTGATAGCGGTTCAGTCAGACCGGCCGGCGGAGCTTAACCGTCCGCCGCCGGCTTATATATAGATGCGGGGGCCGGAGCGGGATTGCCGGTCCCTGCGCTAAGGAACAAAAACGTTAAGGGGAGCTGAGACGGGAAAATACCGCCGCAAAAAGGATTGTTCATATCACCCCCTGCAGGAATACCGCGCAGGGACGCCTTCCTCCTCTTTCGCGCATTTGCCGCAAAACAGCTCTCAGGTCCTTTTGGCCTTAAGCTTGCAGATTTGTTGCAGAGCGCGGCGCTGAAACCATGAGTTCATACGGCGAGGCTTCGCAGCAATGCTGTATGGCGGCATTTGCCGTTTCAGGCCGGTGTTCCCCTGCTAAGCTAACCCTTAACAGCTCTATATTTTCTCCCGCATTACCTTTAGCATTTCAAGCAGGAAATAGTTGATGCATTTTCATTTCGTATGAGAATACGCCTTAAAAGCGAATATGGAGGTGATTATTGTGAAGGGACGACGCACTGGCCATAGCCAGGCTGCAGCCATTATAAGCGTGGTTCTTGGAGCGGCGGCCATTGGCTTGGGGATATTTTTAATGTTGCCCCCGTTTGCCATGCAGCGCTGGGGAATGATTGCAGGCGCGGCCGGCGCGGCGGCGGGCGCATGGGCTAAAAGAGGACGCGCTGCATACGGCCTGGCGGACTGCGGAATATGGGTTTCGCTTGCAGGCATAATAATTTGTACAATAATGATGGTTATTGCTTCAACGCAGCTGTCCTCTTTGCTGTCTTCTTTTTAGTATTTAAGCCTCCGGTGCCAAACGCTAAAGCAGTTTTTTTGTCTGCTCATAAACGTCGCCGCTGCCCATGGTGAGAACAATGTCGCCAGGGCTGGCATTTTCAGCCAGATAATTGCGTATTTCCTCAAATGTAGGGATATATACCGCGTCAATGCCGCTTTTGGCTATTGCGTTTACGATATCGCGCGCATGGACGATTCCGGTATTCCTTTCGCGCCCCGGGTAGATGTCCGGCACTATTGCCGTTGCAGCTCCCCTCAGACAGCTCATGTCGCCTGTAAACAGCGTTTTTGCGCGGGTGAAGCTATTGCACTGCAGCACGCAGAACAGCTTTTTATGCGGGTAGCGCACGGCCGCGCTTACCACGGCCCGTATCTCGGACGGATGGTGCGCGTAATCGTGAAACATCTTTACGCCTCCGCTTTCGCCCATCAGTTCGAACCTGCGCCTTGCAGTCGTATACTCGTTAAGCGCGCAGGCCGCCGCGTTAAACGGCACGCCGAGCGTAAGCGCCACGGACAGCGCAGCAACGGCGTTCATCATATTATGCTCCCCTGGCACGCTCAGGGAAACGCGGCCGATGTTTTCGCCATAGCAGATCAAATCAAACGACGGGTTGCCCATGCTGTCAAACGATATGTCGGACGGCATGTAATCCGCGTCCGCAATGCCGTAGGTGATGGACCGCCCCTTGCCGTAGCCGTCTAAAAGGCCCTTTACCCGCGCATCGTCATTGCATCCTATCAGCACGCCGCCTTCGGGAAGAAGGGCTACAAACCTGCAAAACGCTTCGGTTATATGCTCTATATCATGATAATAATCCAGATGGTCGTCGTCTATGTTGCTTATAAGCTCAATGGTGGGATGAAGCGCCAGAAAGCTCTCCACGTATTCGCACGCTTCCGTTATGAACATGCCGTCCTTGCCTATGCGCACGCCGCCATTTAGAAAATCGACAAAGCCGCCGATATGTATTGTAGCGTCCATCGGGTGCGCGCCTTCTTCGCCGCTATCGCATCGGCACGCTATGAGCGCAAGCATGGACGTGATCGTCGTCTTCCCATGACAGCCGGCAATGGCTATAACCTGTTCAAAGCCTTCGGATATCATGCCAAGCGCTGCCGCGCGCTCCACCTCGGGAATGTTACGCTCCCTTGCGGCCGCGCGCTCGGGGTTGTCGGGCTTGACTGCCGCCGAATAGATGAGAAGATCAGCGTTGCCAAGGTTTTTAGCGTCGTGCCCTATAAAAACAGGAATGCCAAGCTGCTCAAGGCGGCGGGTAAACTGCGAACTCGTTTTATCCGAACCCTGAACGCTGAAACCGCGTGAGCGCAGTATCTGAGCCAGCCCGTTCATGGAGCAGCCCCCGATTCCTACCAGATGTATAAGCTTATGCCCCTCAAGCATGTCCGGCACCTCCAAAATTTTCACTATGCATCACGTAATAACATATTATACACATAAGGGCAATTATGCGCAACCGGGCGCGTTATCATACGCGCTATTCACCGAGCGCTCCGCCAAAAGCGCTGAGAAGGTCGTTTCCCGAAGCGGTTTTCATATAAAACGCCGAATAATAGCCCCTGAGTATTTCCAAAAACGTTTCCTCGCCCAGCGCCTTGTACGCTGAATAAAACATGTCCGCGCCACGCGCATATACGGCCGAAAAATAGGAGTTTCCCTCCTCAAAGGCGCTCAGAGGCGACATAACCGGCTCGTCGCCGTCAAGGTATGGGACTATTCCCGCCTTATAGGCTTCCTCCATGGCTGGCCGGCCGTATTCATTTTTATACCATAGATATGATGAAAACTGGGTGAGCGCTTCGTCTACCCACGGCTCGCCGTACTGGTCGCTGCCTACCGCGGCATACCACCACTGGTGCGCCGCTTCGTGCGCAATAATCAGCCCGCTGCCTATGCCGTCGGCTGCTTTGAACATATCTTCGGATATCATGATAAGGCCCGGGTATTCCATGCCGCCGCTTACGCCGCATTCCGCCACGCACAGGCGCGGGTAAGGATACTTCCCAAACGCCTCTGCATAGTATTCAACCGCGCTTGCGGCGGTATCCGCGGCATACTGCGCGTTTTCAGCTCCGGTATACGAATACGCCTCCACCGCTACGCCGCCTGAGAGCGCCGTGGCGACGTGCGCGTCCTTTATGAGCACCGCGGCAAAGTCGCGCGCGTCGGGCGCGTGAAACAGGTATTTTACCCTGCCGGCCTCCCCGGACTTTGAGGTTTGCGAGCCGGTGCAGGCAACTGTGTAGCCGCTGTCAACGGTGAGAGCTACCTCATAGTCGGCAATTTCGCTGTAAAACGGATCGCCAAAGCTGACATACGGGTCCAGCCGCCACCCGCTATCCTCGTATATTGCGGCAATAGGCAAAAAATTACCTAGCGCAACGGCGCCGCCGGTTCCCACGCCAAACCTGTCGTTTAGCTCAGGAACGGTTATTTTAAATTCAATGTATACAACTACCTGTTCGCCTGGAGCAAGCTCAGGCGCAAACGGTATCATGAGAATGGTCCCGCTGCCGGACAGCTCATAATAGCTTTCCATGCCGTTTACAGCCGCAGCGTCAACGCTCATGCAGCCTTCGCTTACCGCGTTTGGATACAGGCGCAGGTACAGCGCGTACAGGCTGTCCGCAGACGCGTTAGCATAGGTCAGGTTAAGCCCCCCAAAAAGCGTTCGCGTGCCCGCATCGTAATCTACAGCGGCTTCGTACAGGCTCCGCGCTATTTTGGGCGCTTCGCCGCCCGCATCCGGCGTAGGCGTGGCCTCGGGGCTTGAAAGAGACGGGGGGGTTTCATCTCCTGCGCCTGGCGACGACGCTGAAAACGGCCGGAATATAAGAATCAGCGCAGCCGCGCACACCAAAAGCGCTCCGGCTGCTATTGCGGCTGTCATGGCGGCGCGCCTTTTCTTCCGTATACCGCGTATGCGTGTGCGGTATCTGTTTTTCATACAGCTAACCTCCGCTTAAGGAAATGGCTTTATCAATACTTATGCCCGTGGCTGCGTTTTAGCGTACATGTTACGTACGCGCGCTATATATCAATTCTGCACTCAAGGCCGCCTTTTGTCAACAATTACGAATTTGATATTTGCCTCCGGCGGCTTAGAACCTTTTTTGCAAAAAAGAAGGGGAGAAAAA
>CAYSKA010000020.1:0-14289 GCA_964431505.1 uncultured Oscillospiraceae bacterium | reverse complement strand
ATAAACTCTTGGTTATCTATGTTGAGCAGTCGCACCCTGCGTGGGTGCGTGGATTGAAATCCTACGCTCGTTGGTGTAAATCAGCTTTTCAATTGTCGCACCCTGCGTGGGTGCGTGGATTGAAATTTGACGAAATGCAAGATAAATTTGGGGGCTATGACGTCGCACCCTGCGTGGGTGCGTGGATTGAAATGCTTGAAATCCATATACTTCGGCCGCAAGCTCTCCGTCGCACCCTGCGTGGGTGCGTGGATTGAAATAATTGCTGGCGGGACATCCGCTGAATTAGGTGATTGTCGCACCCTGCGTGGGTGCGTGGATTGAAATTGAAAACAGCTTTACGTATTTTGATGATGACTATGTCGCACCCTGCGTGGGTGCGTGGATTGAAA
This sequence comes from uncultured Oscillospiraceae bacterium, assembly GCA_964431505.1. GTDB lineage: Bacteria > Bacillota > Clostridia > Christensenellales > CAG-138 > UMGS946. The sequence goes on along the minus strand of CAYSKA010000020.1, from coordinate 13,897 downwards.
TAAAAGTAAACCAATACCCGGCAGCGTCCACATGCTGTCGCACCCTGCGTGGGTGCGTGGATTGAAATTAACGAGGAAATGAAAGAAATGTATTTGCTCCATAGTCGCACCCTGCGTGGGTGCGTGGATTGAAATAATGAACTTATTGCCTGACTTGTCTGTACGCCGCCGTCGCACCCTGCGTGGGTGCGTGGATTGAAATTCGAACCCGATGACAAGCCTGTCGAGGAACTGCCTGTCGCACCCTGCGTGGGTGCGTGGATTGAAATAAGCGTTTGGCTATATGATGTGTGTCGCATAATAGTCGCACCCTGCGTGGGTGCGTGGATTGAAATGCAAACTAATTTCATCGGGGCTTTGCCCCGATACCAGTCGCACCCTGCGTGGGTGCGTGGATTGAAATATCATCCAGGGGTGCCTTAAACTCCGCTACGGCAGTCGCACCCTGCGTGGGTGCGTGGATTGAAATGTCGTCGGTGAAGCCGTTGATTTCCTGGACGCCCAGTCGCACCCTGCGTGGGTGCGTGGATTGAAATTGCCATAGGCGGCCATGAGGGAGGAGGATTAACACGTCGCACCCTGCGTGGGTGCGTGGATTGAAATGCTCCAACCCGACACGCCTGGCTCCCAAACGTTGCCGTCGCACCCTGCGTGGGTGCGTGGATTGAAATGGAAATCAGTGTAAACCGCGTATCACGCCCTGATAGTCGCACCCTGCGTGGGTGCGTGGATTGAAATGAATACGAAGAACGGTCCGGCGAGCTAGGAGACCTGTCGCACCCTGCGTGGGTGCGTGGATTGAAGCGCGGATACAAAAATAGATTGACAGCTGCTTTTTATGATAAACGTATCATTTGCAGTGCTCTGAAGCATATCCACCATTACGCCCAGCCACCAGATTTATATGTACCATGTCGTTATAACAAATGAATACAATAATTTGATTTGACGGATTTTATGGATTGCTGATATATTGCATGGCTTTGAAGGAGGTAGATGGTCTTAAGAGTATTTAACTTTTAGAAATATCAATAATTTGTTTTATTGTTTATAACACACGACAAGAGGCATCTATGAGCACACCAATATCTGCAATGCATTATAAGGATAAGTCACCCAAAGAAACGGTTAACAAGCTAATTAGCACACTGGATAATTCAGGTCTAGAAATTGAAGAGGATTGGCGGGACGAAAGTTATGCAGGTGCGTACTCACTAAGGGTTACCTTTAAAAGGAACTAAGCTTGGTACAAATGGAAAGGGCGTATCCAAGGACTATTCACGAGCAAGCGCCTATGCAGAATTATTTGAAAGATATCAAAACAACCTTTTATCAGTTAGATGGCGTAAGTTAACAAAGCATTTTGATTTTTATGAAGATAAAGACGAAAAGTTAATATCGGTAGAAGAGATTATAGATCAAGAAGGTGCCTTTATTGAAAAATACTTCAGTATGCTTTGAATCATGATAAGATTGTCCAGGTATCTAAAGCCAGCATGTGATACTGATTTTAATATGAAAGAAACTAACTATACCCATTGCAGCTTAAGACGCAGGTTGCAATAGCTATGCTCCTTTCTGAGGTTCGCTCAAAGGCGCAAATAAAATAATTGTAACCGCTTTGTTGGAAGGCAGTGCTTAACGCGAATCGCGCTCCATTGACACAAAGCAAAACGCCTGTTATAATTAGTCCAGTTTATAATGAAATGCAGGTGGATAGCATGATAAAACACAATCATACCAACAATAAGCAGCATCGGGAAAACTGTCCGCCCATTCCGTAATATAGGTTTCGGTATGTGTGTATTAGACGCTCCCGATAGATTTGGGAGCGCTTTTTTATGTGTATTTTAGGAGAAGGCTATGATTGAGATCAAGGGAAAATATAACTCCGCGAAAATTTTTGCAGACATTTTAGATGAAAGCTCCATTTCGCAGATCACTCAACTGTGCAATCAGGAGTTCACGGCTGGCAGCAGCATACGAATGATGCCCGACGTGCACGCCGGAGCAAGCTGCACTATAGGCACCACAATGACAATAACCGATAAGATCATTCCTAACCTTGTGGGCGTGGATATTGGCTGCGGCATGGAGACCGCTAAGCTTAAGGAAAAACGCATTGACCTGACCAAGCTGGATAAGCTCATTTACAACGCCATACCCTCAGGCTTTTCCATCCGTAAAAAGCCCCACCGGTTTTCTAAGGAGATTGACCTTTCGGCTCTTCGCTGCTATAAGGCGGTGGATACGCGCCGTGGCGACCTGTCAATCGGTACCCTGGGCGGCGGCAATCACTTCATCGAGGCGGGCAGGGCTGAGGATGAAGCAATATACCTTGTGGTACACTCAGGCAGCCGTCATCTTGGGCTGGAGGTAGCAAAATACTATCAGGAGCAGGCATACCACCAGTGCAACGGCACGGATAATGAGTCCATCAATGCGGTGATCGCACAGTTGAAAGCTCAGGGACGGGAAAAGGAAATCCAGAAAGCCATTAAAGCGATACGAAACACAAAGCGCACCACCATTCCCAAGGCGCTTTGCTACGCTCGGGGTCGGTTATTTGAAGATTACATCCATGACATGTGCCTGATGCAGCAATACGCCGCACTAAACCGCCGGGCGATTATCGATGAATTGATCAGGGGTATGGGCCTGCATGTGGCTGAGCAGTTCTCTACCATCCATAACTACATCGACACCGGCTCCATGATTCTTCGCAAAGGCGCGGTGTCAGCCCTGAATGGCCAAAAACTTCTCATTCCAATCAACATGCGGGACGGTTCGCTCGTGTGCGTAGGTAAGGGGAATGCGGATTGGAACTTCAGTGCGCCCCACGGTGCGGGCCGGCTGATGAGCCGCTCGGCTGCGAGGCAAAGCTTTACGCTTACCCAGTTTAAAGCTCAGATGGAGGGCATTTACTCGACTTCCATCTCACGGGATACCATCGATGAGTGCCCAATGGCTTATAAGCCATTGGCTAACATTATTTCAAACATAGGACCTACCGCTGAGATCGTGAATATTATACGCCCTATATATAACTTCAAATCGGGCGGCGACGACGCATAAGGCAAATACCGGCTCTGCGTGAACATGCAGAGTCGGACTTATAGGAGGTAGCATAATGCACAAATTCATATCAAAGGAAAAACTGGGTAAAAAGGCCAAGCGGGAGCTGGACCTTATGCAGAGGCAAACCTGGAGCATTAATCCAGTGAGCCGCAAGCGAAAAAACAAGAAAGCTTACGACAGAAAAGAAGCCCGCGGCTGGTCATATGATGACGGCGGCGGGCCTTCCGCTATGTCCGCTTAAAGCATGAGCGCCGGCTTTTGATTAACCCATACTTAGATAAACGCCATTGGCCATACTCCAAGTGATCTGCGCGGTACGCATATGCGATACTGAGCATGGATACGGTTGCGGGGTATTCCAGCGGACTGGTAAGGTACGTTATTACATTTTATATTATGACATAAATAGAGCTCCCCTGCTTTAGCAATCAAGGCAGACGCTGGAAAAAGCGTCATCATTAAGCCCGAACGCATGCGGCCTTAACGTCCTTTTCATAAACCACCGTATTGATTTGAATTGGCACAGTATATTTATTGAACGTCCATTATTAGCCTTGAAAGCTTTATCGCCATATCAACTCCGCCTACGGCGTACCCGCAATATCCATATACTCCGGTTAAAGGGGGCACTGTCAATGTTACTACGGGTAGGGAATCAGGATCTAAAAACATATCCCGCGCCAACATATTTAGATTTTCCTCAAACGAATCTTTAAATATACGCGCCTTGGGATACGCCGACAGGAATCGCTTAAGCGTTGGATCGTCCAGCTCAGACCAACTGCGGATAATAAGCGCCAGCTCCATATTAGGCCTAAACAGGCGGCTATTCTCTCTAAGCTCATTTAAAAAGTGTTCGGTGGGTTCGGATCCTGGCTGTAAAAACGCGAGCATGGCAGTAAACCCTTCCCCGCACAATGAAGACGCCGTAAACGTAGAGCCGTCCTTCATAGCAAGGTTAAAATCTTGAAGGGCGTTTTTCTGGAGCATCTCATTAAGCTGGGCCTCTGGCATTTTTATATTGCATTCAATTTGAGAGCAGGGGGTAAGGCAGAATTCCTCAACATTGGCCAACTGGTTCCCGTTTGGCAGCCGGTTGACAGTAATAAGGCGGTAGACTCCTGGTTCTAGTTTTATCTCTTCATATTTATTTAGGATTAGTCCATTAAACTGCAGAAGTTCAAAAGCTGTTCCAGTCAGGCGGCTGAGACTCCAATTAACTCCGTAACTCCATGTAAACGGAGCCTCCGAACGTATCGCCAGCGTTGCGTTGTGTGAATATGAACCTTCAGGCCAGGCCGGTGCCCATTCCTCTTTCGAATCGAAGAATTCAGCCCTTGCGCAAATTGGATTGAGGCGTGCACAAAGGCCTATGGCTCGGGCAAGCGCTACAAACAAGGCGTTGATGCTTCCAGGCGCAATGCCGGTTACGGCATACCACCCTCTGGCTCTATCGCTGTTGGCTTCGGATTTGATGGTTTTTGCCAGCATTTGGGGATGCGCGGCAAAGAGTTCCCGCTCCGCGCTGGTCAGCGTCTCAGCCAATGACGAACGCCATGGGCGGATCAATTCAATCCCAATGCGCGGCGAAAGCAGATAGGAGACATAGAGCGGCTCATTGTCCCGATATAATGGAGCAAAGCGCAGAGCGTGATCCAGATGATGATTCAAAGCATCCGCAGATGTATCGCGCAAATCCTTTTCTTCAAGCGTATCCAACAGCTTTTTTGCCCAATAAACGCGCCCAGCAGGCTGTTTGAGCAGGAAACGCCCTATCTCCGAAGCGTTTCCGCATGCGGTTTTCAATATCTGCTCTAAGTCTTCATGAGGTCCGTATTGGTCACAAAAGTCTTTATAGAATCCAGCTATCCTATTGGTTCTCAATATATTGGCCGCCCTGATCTTTTCACGGTTAAGCCGGCGCTGGGCATCGGTTAATGCGGCTGCAGTTTTAATATTGGCGTCTGCTTGCGGCGCTAAAAACTCCCTGCAGCCTGTGTAGGCCTCTCTTAATGCTTTTAGCACGAGTTTTATATGGGTGTCTCCGCTTGGGGCAACGTCCGCTATGGCAAAGCGCGATTCAAAAACCGCCTCAATATGCAAACTGCCACACCCACAGGCTATCGACGCCTTGCCATGCCCGTCAGTCTTTAGGATTGCGATAGTTTGATACGCTGCCATATTAAGAACCTGCAGATACAGCAGTGCGCCGGCAGCCGGCGCTCCGTCTTCATTTTGCACAGAAAAGACGATTTCGCGGGTTGAGGCGTAGCGATGGGTCTCGTTGTAAAGATACGCATCCCCTCGGCGTTCAATTAGAGCCTCTTGTTTTAACCCCGATCCGATGTAATTCGAGAACGTGCGGGTATGTATCAACATTGCCCTGGAAGCCGCACGAACAAACCAACCATAGTTAAGAATGGGTTCCGGTTCGCACGCTCCCAGAAACTTCCATACTCCATTCACATAAACCTCTACCCATGCGTGGTTATCGTCGCAATGACTCCATAAGGGCGCATAAACCTGACGCGCCGGAATACCTAGGCTGCGAAGGACTGTTACAGCAAACACCGATTCCTCCCCGCACCTGCCTTTGCCGGAACGGTAGGCGGTCATTGGCCCCTCTGTCCTGTCGCTGGAGGCCTGATATGTGACGTGCTCGCAGCACCAGAGGTTGATTTCCAATATAGCGCGTTCCAGCGGCAGACCTTGGACACGCTGGATGACTTTCTCATAAAAAAAGCCGCGGCAGGTCTCGAGGTTCTCTGAATTGACCCTGGGACACAGGATGAAGTGGAAAAATATATCCTCAGGGATCATCTGATTCCAAATATTCTCCTGAAACACCCTTAGCGAATGCGCGGCTTCACGCTCCATGTCGGCAAAAGGCATTGTAACCGCGTCGGTATATGGAAGCGTTCCGTACAAATACTCAAGGCAAAGCTTAAGATCGCCACAGGCATGTTTAACCCCATGCTCAATCCACTCCTGTATCCGGGCGGGCATTGACTTTAGAGCGCGTTGATATTTAGCGGCCGAATAGGATTTCACAGCTTCAGAAAACATCTATATATACCTCGCCCTATCATCTATGATTTTAATGTAACCTTGAGCACAGTATCCACATTATCAGGCAGAATAGGACTGGGTCCTAAGTCAGCGAAGGCAAGCTCGGGATAGTCGCTGTGCACCCAGCTGGTGGAAACAGGAACCTCGCTGCCTGATGCAAGCATACGAATTGAATCCAGCTGTTCTGGACTGATGCCCGTTAATGGAAGCGGTCCCAGGGTGTTTTCAAAGATGTGGAGATAGAGTTCTTTGCCTTTTCTTGTTATTCGCCCCCAGTCCGGCTTTTCAATACCGGATGGTCCGCAACCATAGACGCTTTCGCTGTTGTATTTCATCCATTGTCCGATCTGCTTAAGGATTTGCACGGATGCCTCCGGAATGTTTCCATTGGCGTCGGGGCCTACGTTTAATAGAAAATTGCCGCCCTTGGATACGCATTCTACCAGCTTATGAATCAACATGGAGGCTGGTTTAAATTCACGGTCGGTTGCATGGTAGCCCCAGTTGCGGTTCATTGTTGCATTTGCCTCCCAATAAATGGGATGCCCGTTTGGATCCATAAGTCCATAAGGCGGGATAAACTGCTCGGGGGTGACGAAATCGCCATGATAAGTTGTAGGGTTTCCTTGCGCAAGGGAACCGTAGCCTTCACCACTGCATTCTAAACGATTGTTTATAATAACCTTCGGCTGAAGCGTCCGAACCATGTCAATCAGTTCAGAGGCTTTCCATGCATCGCCACGCATCGCATCGTAAGAAAAATCAAACCAAAGAATATCCAGTTTGCCGTAATTGGTGCATAACTCACGTATTTGACTATGCATAAACGTGAGGTAACGGCTCCAATCCCTGCCTTCGTTTCCGCACCCGGTATCATTGCGCATTGGATGGTTTCTATCGCCATAATGCGGATAATCCTCATGATACCAGTCCAAAAGCGAATAGTATAAGCCAACCCTAAGGCCCTCGGCGCGGGCAGCACTAAGAAATTCTGCAACCAGGTCTTGGCCGCACCGCGTATTTGTAGCCTTGAAGTCCGTGTATGCACTGTCAAAAAGGCAAAAGCCGTCATGATGTTTGGCGGTTAAGACGATATAGTTCATACCTGCCTCTTTGGCGAGCCGCGCCCATTTTTCGGGGCAGAAATCCCTTGGATTGAACTCATAGAAATACTTCATGTATTTTTCTTTTGGAATTTGCTCAAAGCTGCGCACCCATTCCCCACGAGCTGGTATGGAATAGAGTCCCCAATGAATAAACATGCCAAAACGGGCGTCAAGAAACCATTTCATGCGGGCTTCATATGCATCGCGGTTAAAAGTATACATTTTAGTTGACCTCCCTAATGTGTGATTTGGTTGAAGCTTTAATTTGTGCCAACTCCTGTAAGGCTCAGCCAGCCGCACCCGCTATGCCTTACTAGGTTCCTGCCTCAGCGCCCCTTACTGCCCGCCGGTTTATGAAGTACCCGCCACCAGCCAAGCGCGCCCTTTTGTTGCCAAGGATACTTACCCTCAGTTGATAAGGGTAAACACGGTTTTCGCTCTCCCAGTACGCGCCGGACTTTGTTTCAGCCGCTTGCCGTTGGGTCCACTGCGCCTGCGCGGCCGCGCCTCATCCCGCACGGGCTTGGGAGAGCGAAAACCCATAAGACCTTGAGGAGCCGGATTTGAGGCCAGTTCAAGGCCTATGAGCGCAGGACTATTCAGCGCTATTTCAAGCGGCGGAAACATAGAAATGGCCCAAATCCGTTCCTTAAGGCGTGTTTGCCCTTGCCAGCTGTGGGTAACAGGAAGCATACTTTAAAGTGTTCTACTCAGCCTCAATATTTTTACGTGGTTTGATGCTTAAAACCGTTATTTTTAAAAGGCCGAACATCGGGCAGCTATAGTAGTCAATTTTCAGTATCCTGGGCGCATTCATGTTTATGACGCTATTAATTAGCTAAGCTGCGTGCCACCATGTCTATATAATCGCAGTCTATAATATTATACCGGTCTTCCGGCGGATAAAGGCAGCTTCCATAATATATAGAGCGGTTGCCGCTGACGGAAGTGTCATTAAGGGATTTATGCGCGGCCAAATGAATCTGATCGCATCCGGTTTGAGCTATTATGCGGTCCATATTGCGCAGGGTTATTCCCGCTCCCGGAAGTATCTGGATGCGGCCGGCAGCATATTCAATCATTTCCCGTACTGTATCCACGCCGTAAAAGACATCGGCTTCCTGACCGCTGGTTAAAACCCGTGTGATCTTTAGATCGATTAGTGCATCCAAGGTTGCCCTCCAGTCTGGAACCACGTCAATAGCCCTATGAAATACGGTTTCCTTGCCAGCGTCCTGTGAAATCTCAGCCAAAATGCGCGTGCGTTTGTAGTCAAGAGAGCCGTCAGGCTCTAGAAAGCCGAATACCAAGCCGTCCGAGCCTTGAGCCAGAAGAGCATGCGCATATTCGATAGCGGTTGCAAACTCCGCATCGGTATAACAAAAGCCCCCTTCACGCGGCCTAACCATGGTCATAATGCTCATGGAGGTCTCCCGCTTTGCTACAATAAGCGAGCCAATGGAAGGCGTAAGCCCTCCGTGGAACAGGTTGCTGTTAAGTTCTACCCGATGCGCGCCCGCCTTATGGGCTTGGATTACATCGTCAGCGCTGCCGCAGCAGACTTCTAAGATAAGTTGTTTCATTAATAACCTCACGATAAAAACATATTCGTTCTCAATACCGTTATTATAATAATTATTGCTCCATATGTCAATAACGCTTGACATATTATTGGCATTATCATATACTTCATACTTGAAAGAGGGGGTTTTTGTATCTCTATGTTAATAAATAGTCCTTAAGAATGGGCGGAGGTTAAAGTTGAACTTTAGTCATAAAATGGATCGCGGGTTAATGCGGCAAAACAATATGAAGCTGATCTTGGCTTGCGTGATGAAGACCGGCGAAGTGTCCAGAGCTTGCCTGGCTGAGTCAACTGGAATGAGCGCTATGTCAGTTGGACGCATTGCCGACGAGCTGATCAGCATAGGACTGCTTCAGGAGAAAGAAAAAGTGGCGGCAAGGCAGATTACGGCGGGCCGGCCGCCAAAGGCGCTGTCGCTGCCAATAGACAAGCTGTTGTGCTGCGGCGTATATTTTGATAGGCGTATGCTATACTTGGGCGTAACGGATCCTTTTGGAAACCTTAGGGACATGGAGGCGGTTCCGTATAATCCTGACGGGGAATTGCTGCCAGAGCGGGTTTTGCCGTGGATGTCAGAGCAAATCGGTGCGTTTTTGGAAAAATGGAGGGGCAAGGGTCTGCTGAATAAAGTGGGCGTTGCTGTTCCTGGCATTGTTGACACCTATAAGGGCGATATGCTCTTTTCCGCCAACCTTCATTGGAGGAATGTCGCAATCACTGAACGCCTCAAAGAACGCTTTATGGATTATTGCTTTTATCTGGAGAATGATACAAAGGCGTTGGCGCGGGCCGTCCACCGCTTTAGAAACGAGGATGCTATACAGGATATGGTGCTGCTAAGCCTAGGCGACGGCATTGGTTCGGCTGCAATACTAAACGGTCAGATTTGCCGATCCGCTAAAAACATGGCGGGCGAAATTGGCCATATCATTCTAAATCCGGCCGGAAAGGTCTGTGAATGCGGCCAGGCCGGATGTCTGCAGACAAACCTTGCCAAAAGCGCTATTTTGAACGAAGCACGCAGCGTTTATCCGGATATCACAATAGACGAATTGTTGATGCGTTCAAAATTGGGAGAGCCATTTGCGGCGGCATTGATCAACCAGGTGGTGGATTATATCTCAATAGCTATCAACTTGCTTGCCAATACCTATGCACCTGAAGTGATAGTGTTAAGCGGCAGTACCATCTGGGATCATCCGCTTCTGCGCAGTATGGTTGAGCAGAGCTATAAAAACCGCCTGAATGAATATATGAAAGACGCCTTCAAACTCAGGTTTGACGATTTTGGTATCAGCGGATATATAGCCGGCGCTGCTGCGGTTGCATTTGAGCATGTTGCTGACTCCCTCTCCGCCGTATATGCGTAATAGGTTTGAATAATCCGTTATTAGAGTCCGCTGGTGATCTTATATTAGGCCATATGGGCATAATTAGGCGGCGGTGTTATGTTCATAACGCACGGGTAAGGACTGGGCGCGGCATTGGACATCAGGCGGCTTCGGCGCTGAAAGTTAACCTAAAAAAACTATCTGGACAAACGAAATATGATGCATACGAAGATAATTATAGCAAGCTCTTTGAAGGACGTGGGCCGATTGGCGGCGGATCTGTTTGAAGAGGTAATCAATACTAAGCCTGCATGCGTAGTAGGGCTGGCGACAGGCTCCACCCCCCTGCCCCTGTATCGCGAACTAGCCGCCCGTGATAAGGCGGGGCGCATCGACTTTTCACGTGTGCGGTCAGTAAACCTGGATGAATACAAGGGACTTTCTCCCGAACACCCGCAGAGCTTCCGCCGCTTTATGCAGGAAAACCTATTTGCTCATATCTCAATAAGACGGGAAAACATCCTTTTTCCGGATGGCCTAACCACAAATGCCGAAGCTATGTGTTTGAAGTATGAGCGGCAAATTGAGGATTGGGGCGGCATTGAGCTTCAGCTGCTTGGAATTGGGCATAACGGACATATTGGCTTTAATGAACCCTGTGACCATTTTCCAAGCCGGACGCATGAGGTAAAGCTATCAGCAGCTACGAGAAACGCCAATAAAAGGTTTTTCCCGTCATTGGATGAAGTGCCGGTGGCAGCGTTCACTATGGGCGTTGGAACTGTAATGTCTGCAAGAAGGATAGTTATGCTGGTTACTGGAAGTGATAAAGCTTCAATTTTAAATAAAGCATTTTTGGGGCCGGTTACCCCTGGAGTTCCTGCCTCGATTTTACAGTTTCATCCAGACGTTACACTGATTGCGGATGAGGCCGCATACAGCTTATTTCAACGGTAAGCTTAGGCCGCGACATTTGGAGGTATATCAATGAATTACTTGGGAATTGAATATGAAATAAAGAATAAGCCCCGCCTGGATGAGCCGTTTGTGCCGTTTGGGGTGTGGATGGAAGCATATTTAAGCAAAGCGGAGCACCCTTTTTCAGTGGCAATCGAGCGTGATAGGGGCGCCGTCTCCGTATTTCATTCATTTTTGAGGGGTGACGCCTTTACAGAGGCTAACGACCGTTATGTTGAGCGGCTGGTTAAGTTTCTGCTATGGAGTATTGGCGGATTCCGCGTATATCTTCGCGGCTGCGATAGGCAGGCACAAAAGCTTAAAGAGGCCTATAGGGCCGGCTGTGCGCGGTCCTTTGATTCACGATTCATGGAGGACGTCTATGAGCGTCCATTAGAAATCGTGATTACCGGTGAGGCTGACTTTCCTAAGCAGCGGGAGCTAAGCCTGTCGATTGGAGGCCATCTGGATGGGTGCCGCATAGGGTTTGACGCCGGAGGTTCCGACCGTAAGGTATCCGCTGTGATCGATGGCAAAACGGTATATTCCGAGGAGGTAGTCTGGCATCCAAAGCTTTCTGAGGATCCGCAATATCAGTTTGACGGTATCGTAGACGCATTTAAAGTCGCTGCCGCTCATATGCCAAGGGTTGACGCTATTGGGGTTTCTTCCGCCGGCGTTATAATCGGCAACAGCCCCATGGTTTCATCCCTTTTCATTAAAGTTCCGCGTTCGCGCCGTGATGAGGTAAAATCGATCTATGAACGCGCTGCAATGACAATAGGCGATATGCCTATTGTCGTAGCAAACGATGGCGATGTAACGGCCCTGGCGGGCAGTATGAGCTTAAAGTCCGGTCGTGTGATGGGGTTGGCCATGGGAACTTCGGAAGCAGCCGGATACGTTTCGCACAACGGCAACATGTCCGGCTGGCTCAATGAATTAGCATTTGCGCCAGTTGATTTGAACGAAGGGGCAGCGCGTGATGATTGGTCCGGTGATATTGGCGTTGGCTGCGGGTATTTTTCACAGGATGCGGTTATCAGGCTTGCCCCAAGGGCGGGTATTGAACTTCCAAGCGATTTGAGTCCTGCAGAAAAGCTAAAGCGGGTACAGGATTTAGCCGGTAAAGGAATGGAATGCGCACAAGCCATCTTTGCATCAATAGGCGTTTATCTGGCCCATACGCTGGCTTTATACAGCAAATTTTATTCTATTCGCTATCTTCTCGTGCTGGGCCGTGTAGCCTCCGGCATTGGCGGAGAATTAATTGTTTCAGAATGTAATCGCGTTCTCTGCAAGGAATATCCAAAGCTTAGCGAGTCAATTCGCGTTATGCTGCCCGACGAGCAGACGAGGCGGATTGGCCAGTCGGTTGCGGCGGCAAGCTTGCCGCAAACCCGCTAAGGAGGCTGACATGCTTTTTAAAAACGCCTTTATATTTACAACGGAGGGATCCTTTGTGCATGGAAGCTTTCGGGTAGAAAACGGAAAGTTTGCAGAGGTTTTGTATACAGCTGACAATGAAGACGGTGTTGATCTTAATGGCGCACATGTCATTCCTGGCCTGGTTGATATACATAGCCATGGCAATTCAGGCGCGGATTTCTCTGACGGCGACCTCGGCGGACTTATCTTAATGGCAAGATATCTTGCTAAAAACGGCGTTACCTCTTTTGCGCCTGCCTCTATGACGCTCCCATATGAAATACTGGAGAAAGCCTTTATTAACGCATCTAAATTCGAGCATGAACGTACCTGTGATTGTGCTAGACTGATGGGAATTCATATGGAAGGTCCTTTTTTCTCAGATAAGAAAAAGGGGGCGCAAAACGGCGCGTTCCTGAAGCTGCCAGACTATAGCGCATTTAAGCGGCTGTACGATGCGGGCGGCGGTCTTTTAAAAATCGTTGATATCGCGCCAGAGCTAAAAGGAGCTGAGGAGTTTACCGCGCTTGCATGCAAACTCTGCACGGTTTCCGTTGCGCATACGAATGCGGATTATGATGAAGCCAAGGCCGTATTCTCAGCTGGCGCGACGCATCTTACGCACCTATTTAACGCAATGCCTCCGCTTCATCACAGAAGACCTGGCGTTATCGGCGCGGCTGCTGACCAAAGCAATGTAGTAGCTGAGTTAATCTGCGACGGATATCACGTGCATGAAAGCGCGGTACGTATGGCGTTTAAGCTATTTCCCCGCCGTATCTGCCTGATATCCGACGCCCTGCGCTGCTGCGGCATGCCGGATGGAAGCTATATGCTGGGCGGGCAGGAAATACATTTAAAAGGCGGCATGGCAAAGCTTGCGGATGGCACCATCGCAGGCTCTGCGTCAAACCTATATACCTGTATGAAAAACGCTATAGCCTTTGGAGTATCCAGGGAGCAGGCAGTACTTTCATCAACATTAATCCCAGCCGAGCAGATCAGAAAGGAGAAGGAGATAGGCTCAATTAAGCCAGGCAGGTTTGCGGATTTTATTATTTGTGATGAAGAGCTTAATAAAAAAGCGGTTTATTTAGAAGGCCGGATTATATAAGCTTTATAAGGTTAACCTGATGAACCTGCCCTGTTGATGCAGGCACGCAGTACTATATTAAATGGGTAATCAGGAGTTGAGAACCATAAATTGCATGATGCTAAGTGTAGAGCTTTAAGTGGGGCTTATCAGCTGAGGGCGCAACTTTCCTTCAGTCTTTAACCTGAAATAGATTATGCGCCCCTGCCATAACCCTTCCCTTTTACATACATAAGCGGCCGCCCCTAAG
>CAYSKA010000019.1:0-14519 GCA_964431505.1 uncultured Oscillospiraceae bacterium | reverse complement strand
CAAACAGGCCAGTTATATCCGCCTTTGACAAAAATCCCCTATTATAGAGTTCCTGCTGCAGCTTTCGTATATCAGCGCCTTCCATCCCCATACGAAGCTGGTTTTCCTCAGCGGTGGCGCCGCTTGTCAGGCGGAGCTTGTCGTATCTTACATAACCGCAGCTATCGCCCGCCAGCGCAAAACACCACTCACCTATCATAGCTTTAACCTTAATGCCCTGGCCGCCTGTAAGCTCTTTAATTATATATGAGCTTGAGGAAGGTCCGCCATAGAGCTTAACTCCATCTTCAAGTACATATGCGCCCCGGGTACCATTAGTATTAACAAAAAGATAATCGCCGCGTATGTACCCTACAGAGTCCTCATATAACACCCTATACCAGCCATTATCATACGCCAGAACTTCCAAGCGCGTATCCAGGGCAAGTTTAGTGATAATATCGCATTCCGTATTAGGTTCCACGCGCAAGTTTACATCGGATGAAGTAACCTGCCCATATTCACGCTCCACGCTGTCCTCCGCATGCGACTGGCGGCCTGCTGGGGTAAACAGCATGCTAGCGGAAAGCAATGCGATTGAGACAGCTTGCAGAAACCTGGTATACTTCACGTAATCGCCTCCTGTAGGTTATTCTTCCTTCCAGCGTTTCAGCATTGGAAACACGTCATTTAACATCTTGCGCGCAGCTCCCTCGCTCATGTTTGGATTTGACTCCACCATGAACGGAATGCATTGTTCAATCATTTCATCCAACGAACATTCAGACGTAAACGATCCGTCCGAATAACAATAAACACAGTATTCCTCACTCTTGCTTCCGTCGGCTTCCGTTCCTAACAGTTCGTCCGTGCTGAGTGGCATAGCGCAGCTTTGACAATACTTCACATCCATATTAAAAGTCCTCCCTCCAGTGTAATCAAGTTTTATACTGCCGTTTATATTCCGACATACCTGTATTATATATCAGATCAATGTTTTGGTAAAGTGCAAATAGATTACAATATTTGACCTTTTCTTAGATTGCTACAAGGCGGGTGGAGGGTAATTACCCTTTATTATTCCGTAGTTATACTCCAACGAGCCTGTATAGTTCCTTATTTCATCCAAATCGCTGTTGCCCAATGCGGTTCTAAGCAAGTTAATGCCGCTTTCAAGTGTAGCACGTTCAGTTTCAGGCAGGGACACCACAGCATTAAGGTAGGTTTGGACAGCAGTTATCAATTCGTTTGCAGTAATGACTGCTTGACTAAGGTCGTCGCCGCCCCCATGGTATGGCGGCGTATGCAAGCTGCATAGTAAGGCAGGGTCTGTGTTGGCCGCATACTCTTCAATGGTTGCATCGGTAAACACTGCGTTTGGAATTGCGATCAGTATATCCTCCTTTGAGAACTGGCTATACATTGACTCGGACGATATCAACACAACGCTGCCGGTAGTGGTTCCATAAAGCTGACAGTAAATGGACGCGGGTTCATGAGAGACTGAGCACAATTCGACAATTACATGCATATTACAGGATTCAGTAGGAACATCATCGCTGTAAAACCAGTCGGTAACAGGGGTATGCCCACCGGTATCATGTTTGCATGCTTCTGTAGCTAAAAGTCCCGATATTGAACATACAGTGCGCCTTTCCAAGCCAAGCTGAACCGGGGAATCGTCCATAATGGGCTTATCCGTATATCCTTCATGGATCTGGGACATAAATGCCTGCCATAGCGGGGCCGCGGAGTTTCCTCCCGTTGAGCCGCTTCTTAGTTTGTTTTTATACTGATCATGCCCAACCCAAATGGATGCTGAGTAATATGGCGTCATTCCAGCAAAATATGCGCTCGTATATTCGTCATTGGTGCCGGTCTTGCCGGCCACCGTCATTCCGCCAATCTTTGCTCTTGTACCGGTGCCGCTGTTTACGGCATTTGTAAGCATATCTATCAGCATGTACGCGGTGGAACGTTTGAATACCTGGCGCGTTTCCCTGATATCATTTGCGTCAATTATTATCTTGCCGTTTGAGTCAACAACACGGGTAAACGCTATAGGCTCTATGTATTCGCCCCCGTTTGCTATGGCGCCGAATGCTGCCGCCATCTCAATAGGGGTAATGCCCGATGTGCCAAGCGCAAGCCCGGGCCCGTCGGAGTTAATTCTGGACCTGTCTATTCCAAGGTTCACCAGATAATCGGTTGACGTAGCTGGGGTGACATATTCAAACAGCGTTCTAGCAGCCACTATGTTCAAAGAGGACACAATGCCCCGCCTTATAGTCACCGGTCCCATCCACTTGGAGCCGCCAAGCGCAGGGTAACCCTTACCGCCATATCCTTCAATCTCGCCTGGGATATTTGCAATGATTGTAGCCGGAGAAGCTCCTAGATCAAGCGCAGGGCCATATACAGCGATAGGCTTTATTGAGGAACCCACAGGATTTTTGCTCATATAGGCACGGTTCCAGGCCTTCTTTACAGTAGGGGCTGTTCTTCCTCCAATTATTGCTCTAAGCTCACCCGTATGATAATCAAATACCACTGCGGATGCCTGGGGCTGGATAATTCCCTGGCCAGACGTGTAATCAATAGCCGTTGATGGATCGGCTAGCTCAGGATACTTATCCCAGTTTGTTATTGTATCCTGTACAAGGTGCTGCATTTGTGTATCAACTGTCGTGTAGATATGGTAGCCGCCTGTTCTCAGCTCGTTTTCAATAGCTGTGCGGTTCTCCTTTGTATCCAGCATATTACGCTGGCTCAGCATATGCGTGACAACATCATAAACAGCGTATTCGACAAAGTAAGGCATATCATACATCTGCTTCTGCTCTGAGTATTGCAGAATTTTCACCTTATCCTTGAGAGCCGTATCACGCTGTTCAGAGGTTATGAAGCCAGCGTCATACATAGCCCATATGACTGTATTTGTACGCTCTTCGGTGATGTCCATCTTATTTTGGCCTTTTTTTTCACCCTCTGTATAAGTTCGTGTATATGTATTTGCGCGCGGATTGGTATAATAGGGCTTTTGCACAAGGCCGGCTATCATAGCGCATTCCCTTATGGATAGCTCGGATAACGCCTTGCCAAAATAATCCTCAGCCGCCGCCTTTACTCCATAGTTTGACTCTCCGAGGTATACATCGTTCATATAGGCTTCTAAAATATGATCCTTGTCAATGGTATCCTCAAGCTCAAGAGCCAAATAGGCCTCCTGAATCTTCCGCTTGTAGGACTGCTCGTTTGACAAGATCTTATTTTTTATCAACTGCTGGGTTATAGTGCTTCCGCCATGGGTATTCTGATTTAAAAAGGTGTTTATTATAGCCGAGGCAAGCCTTTTTATGTCTACTCCGTTATGCTTATAAAACCTAACGTCCTCAATGGCTATAACGGCGTTTTTCAGCATATCGGGTATTTCATCGATGTCAACCCAATCCCTGTATTCCAATCCTGAAAACGTAGTAATCAGGTTGCCGTCTTTATCGTAGATAAAGGATGTACGGTCGCTCTTGGTCAGCTGGGAGACATCCAATTCTGGTGTCGTGTCCACATATGCCTTTGCCACGCCTAGCACTAAACCGAAGCACGCGCATCCAATGAGAATTAAAGACGCTATCATTACCTTTAGCGTGCTGAACAGAACCGCAAGAGGAAAGGGCTTTGTGCCCTTGCGCTGCACAAACAGATCTTTCAATTTTGTCTTTTTCTTATTGCTTGCGTCAAAGAACATATTATCCGTATTTTCTGATCTAAAAGTTCGCCTTAAACGGGTTTTGCCGTTATGCGGATCATTTGTTTTGTAGGAATCCATATCATCATATCCCTTTCGAGTATAGATTTAACCAGTGATAGTATAGCACAAGGAGGTAACATACGGCAATTGACTTTACATATTGTTCATATCCGTGATTGCAATACTTGCTGCTTTTAATATAAATGCGCCCATTGAGTCGAGATAAAAACATATTCCTGTTATTGCATTATGACAAAGGCGGTAAACACCAAATGTTTACATGAGAAAAGGCTTTTTCAAATCATGTGCGTAGACGGCCCAAACGCCAACTATGCGGCTATGCTTTAAAAACAGCTCGGAGGCCCGCAAGGGGAACTAAAGGCGGCCATGCAATACCTATCCCAAAGTATCAGAATAAAGGCTGCCGATATAAAATGCCTGTTTCTTGATATCGCATCCGAAGAATTGGGACGCATGGAGATGGTTGCCGCATATGTAGGACGGTTCTTCTTTACTATATAATTACAGTTTTAAGCGCTTCTACTATATCACTCGGGGTTATTGCCCTCAAACTAATTGTTTCCGCCGCTTTATCAGCCGCTTTTCCCAGCAAAAATGCACCTGCGCAAGCAGCTTCATATGGTTGCAGGCCTTGTGCTATCATGGCAAGTATTATACCTGTTAAAACATCGCCGCTTCCGCCTTTGGCAAGCCCGGGATTGCCTGTAAGATTATACGCTGTATTCCCTCTAGCAGAGCAAATCACGCTTGTAGCGCCCTTTAGAAGCAGATTTGCACTCCATCTTCTGGAGAACATCGACGCAAGCCCAACGGGATCTTGCGTTACATTCGAAACACTGCACCTGCAAAGGCGGGCCATCTCGCCGGCATGCGGAGTAAGGACAATATTTGGATGGAGGTGGTCATAGAGGCTAGTTTCATCTGATATGGCATTAAGCGCGTCGGCGTCTAAAACTGAGGGCTTGCCCGACTTCAGAACATGGCTGACAACCCTTTTTACACCTTCGTCCCGCCCCATACCGGGTCCTATGGCTATGCAGTCCGCCCAGTCGATGAGACCGTCAAGCTTTAGCATATCCACGTTGCCCCAACCGCCTGCTGGCATTGGATCAACCATAGCTTCAGGGACTGTAAAAAGAGCGTGGCTTATTTCGCTGGGAACCACTGCCTTCAATAAACCCGTTCCGGCCCTGAGCGCGGCTTTTGCCGACATAACGGACGCGCCAAAAAAGCCTTCGCTTCCAGCTATAAGAAGCGCGCGGCCGTAATTCCCTTTATGTGAGTTCAGAGGACGTTTTGGAATAAGCCGAATTATATCATCATATTCCAGGCAGTATTCACAGTTATCAAATTTGTATTCCTTGGAGTTCATGCCGATTGGCGCGACCTCGGCCTTACCTGCATATTCACGCCCTGGAAACAGAATAAGGCCGCGCTTTAGATGTTGAAAGGTTACGGTAACGTCAGCTTTAAAGGCAATCCCCAGGATTTCACCCGTATCAGCGCTTATGCCCGAAGGGATATCGACGGCGATGCGATACGCTTCAGCTTTATTCATAGCTTCTATGGCTTTTGCCGGCAATCCGGTAACACTACGCGAAAGTCCCGTACCAAAGACAGCGTCTACAATTATATTGTTAGCTGATATCAACTCAGGGAGTTCGTCTTCACTCCTAATATTTATACAAGGAAGACCTATGTGCCTAACCGCCCTTAGGTTGATTGCTGCGTCTCCCTTTAATGACGAATCCTCGCATAACAGAGCGGCTAATGCGTTAATTCCGTTCATATGAAGTATACGAAGCAGCGCCAGTCCATCGCCTCCGTTATTACCTTTTCCACATATAATCAGTACGCGGCTTGTTGAATTGATGCGGCAAAGCACATGCCCAAATAATGCATGCGCGGCATTTTCCATAAGAACGGATCCAGGAATGCCCGTTTCGTTTATAATATGCGCGTCAAGATTGCGCATGGCCTCTGCAGTAAAAACCCTTTTCATATTTAAAACAGCTTAGCCGTCAACCTACCAGTATGGCCTGCGCTATTGCCAACTCCTTTATATGAGAAATACTAATGTGTATTTCGCTTCCGCCGAGCGCTTTCATTCGCCTTGTAGCTGTATCGTGGAGGGTGACGTTTGGCTTTCCAGTCTCGTCGTGAATAATTTCAATATCCCTCCAATCTATACTGTCAAAACCTGACGAAAGCGCCTTAAACGACGCCTCTTTGGCTGCGAACATGCCGGCAATGGTCTGCGGATCATTATTTTTAACTCTGAAATACGATCTTTCCACATCTGTAAACAGACGTTCCATAAATGCCGGGCGGGAGGAAGCGCTTGCTATCCTGCCCACTTCTATTATGTCAATTCCTGTACCAATTACCATGTTCATCTCCATGCAGTTATTTACTGTTTTATTAATATTTATCAGCTTTGCCTTTTAACACCCGATATTATACACATTGGGAACAAAACATTGCGGATAAAACCATGTATATGTAAGCTTCTGTTTCCACCTAAACGCTGGAAACATACAACTAACAATTATACCATACTTTTTATAAACGGAAAACACAAAAAATCCCGCGGCTTGATGGGTGTCCGTAAAGCAGTGAATCCACAAAATCACGGCATCTGTCAGACGGGGTTGGTGAACAAGAAAATAGGCGGTACTTGGCTTCTGAAGCTGAGTACCGCTTATTTCCATTTTTTTGAAAAACACCCTGACTATTTGACCGCCCCATACAGCGAGGAACACAGGAAGGCGGCGAGTGAGTATGCCAAGGAAAACAACTCCGCTGGCCGGTTCAGATAATGCTGATTTGTTCATGGTTTCGAGCTATACTATAAATCAGCTAACGCTGATTTTGGAGAAAGAACGGGATGGAAACACGGAAAAACAACTGATTGTAATTGCTGATACGGAGGGAGCCAGCGGGATTTTCGAGCGAAACCGCGAGGCCTTTTTCCATGCTGAACTTTATCAAAAAAGCACGTTCTGGCGCGACTGAGGGAGTAGTTGCATTACCAGTGATGTACTGGCGGTTTGCCAGGCAGCCAATGATGCAGGGATTGATGAAATACTGCCCTACGATGGGCATTATGCTGGATGCTCAGAGTTTAACATACTGCTGGAGCAGCTGCCAAGCAACGTGCGGGTATTCGATGTGCCAGAACGTGGCTTTTCCTGGAGGCATATCCGCGGACAGGCAGTATATCATCCATATGGAATTATCACGGTGGGCCAGCACGCACGCTTTGCAGAGCCGGATGCATATTTCCCGCACACAATCCAAAGTCCGCCCATCAAGGCATTTCGGGTAAACGGCCTGCATATTGCTGAGATTGGAAGCGCGGTTCTCAGCAATATGCAGGCCGTATGTAGCCAACATCGGCTGTGCCGCCGTCTCACAAGGAGACTAGGGAACTCTCTCCTTCCGTTAGCTCATCACCGTCAAGGACAAGTGCCGGGATTGGGAACCGTCCCCCAAGATACTTACCCCATCATCTATCGGGATGTGCTGGACGTGATACGACAAATCGAGAGCAAGGCCCCGTGCAGATGGAAGGATGTTGCTGCTGCACGCTGAGTTAACGGAGGACTTCCGCTTCTGCGCACCGGAGGACTTTCCCTGGAAGGGAAGTTTCTCCGAAGCCGTCGCTACTTGGGAGGCTCATTACATTGATATGGCGCTAGAACTGTTTCATGAGGCCCGAGCGCATATCGTAAATAATTTGCCGAGCCGTTTACATTCCCAACAAACAATTAAATATCAACCACTGCGAGTAGCCATTTCTAAACAGAAAACGGCTACTCTTTTTCTATCCCAAAATCAAAAAGGAGGTCTACCCATGCCAAAGAAAAAGCCACCCACCGCCATCGAGGACTGAAACGCAGAAATCAGGCGCACCCAGAAAGAAATCCGACGGTATGAGAACCGAAACAAAATGCTTGACCGCAAGCTCTTAGCAGAGCTGCGCAGGCAGCGAAATCACCGTATTTTCCTGTACGGCGGTTTTCTGGAAAGCATTGTGCCGGAGCTGAAAGCCACGACGGAAGCAGAGGGCAAGGCCTTTGTGTACCATATCGCCAAGAGTACCGAAGCGCAAGCGTTTTTGAGAAGACGAACCGAGGGAGGGCTACGGAATAATACCCTTGGTTACAATGGCGCACTTATACACCACCTATGGCGGTGCCGGTGGGTATTGAGGAGCTTGACCCCTATGCACTGAGAAAGCTGGTACAGACTGTCTATGTAGAGGCACCGGACAAGTCCAGCGGCAATCGCAGACAGAACATCCACATCAAGTATGACGGCATCGGGCTTATCCCTCTGGACGAACTGATGAAAAAGAAAACGGCATGACTGAAGTCACGCCGCCCCCTGAAATCATGAGGTTTTCATACTTTTCCAATTTTACTGTTTTACGAAGCACGCCATTTTACCGAGGGACTCAAGCTTATGTTTTCTTCCTGCTATGCATCGCAGCCATTGAAAGCAAGATACACGCCGCGGCAAGAAGTATTATTATGAAAATTAAAGGTGGGCCAAAGGTTCCTGTTGTGGGCGTACCTGGCGTATTGGGATCGGATGAATCGGTCTTTTCATATGCGCTAAAATACCACTTTACAACGCCTGTAGTATTTTGATATTCATTATCAAGCGCTTTAGGAACGCCGAGGGTCACCCGCAGCTCCGTGGCCTTAAAAGGCGCCAGTTCCGCCAAAAAGATATTTGAGCTTAACGGTCCGGTTTCAGAAGCTTTCCCATCGAATAAAACGCTGGACACGTTTCCGCCTGTGTCAAGCTGTTCAACCTTTAGATTTAGCTGTTCTAGAAACGGAATATATTGCTCATCTGGGATTTCGGCGCGGATAAAGGTTTTATACGTTAATTTCTTATAATGCATGTTGACGAGCCTTATATCCTGAACAAGTTCGTCCCCAGGCATAACCCCCTTAAAATTACTGAACAGATCGGAGCCGTCAGGAAAAAATACGTAATCAGTCATGTAGCCGGCCGATTCAGCCAAAACAACCCCGATTGTACCCAACAGGAGCAACGCAACAATTATCGTTAAAATAATAATCTTAAATGATTTACGCTTTGTCATATAAAAACATCCTCAACTAAAGTAATTACACCTGATGGGCTACGGCCGCGTTAATCCCCAGGGGTAAATCCCCATTCATCTGCAGCTGCGCCGTTTGAAGCCTGTATAGCGCTTGCCTCAACGGCCACGTTAAGCATTGCGTTCATATAGCTGTTTCCAGCTTCTGAAGAAAAGCTTACCGAATCGAACAGAACAGGCGTTTCCTCACCGGCCTCCAGACATTGGTTGTAATACCAATAGCCACCGCGGTTAACCCAGCTTTCAGTGTTATAGTTTGGCACAATAACATCATTTGAAAGTTCCCCGCCTGCCCATTCAAGCGTAACCGACACGCGTACATATGCGTCATTATTTCCTGTATTTTCAACGGTGACCGATTTTTCACTAAGATCTCCTGGCTTTAAGTTACCATGCTGATTGCCCCCATTATCCAATAGACCATTTATCCTTATATCAATACCGCCTGTGGTTATAACATTGTTTGCATTATTCTCAGAAGTAAACAATGCCAATGTAACCGTGGCTAAAACGGCAATTAATAGTAATATCAATGATGTTGTTAAGATTGTTTTCTTCACCTTTATCCCAACCTCCAAAAAAAATTCAAATTACCGGCTTGTTATCACATAGACCGCCACTTTGCTTTCAAGTGCCTGTTAGTACCATTGGTACCTCCTACACTTAAAGCAATGTGCCACACATTTAATGCTGATAATTTGGTTGGAGCTGTGACATTAATACATGAAAGATGATTTGGCTTCATGCGTCTGTACCTAACTCCAACAGTTTTACTGCTGCCACTTTTATTGCATGTATAAAATACCACCTTGATCAAACGTAATAGGCGGATAAAGATGACAACAGCTTACAATAACAATTTTAGCATCTTATTATGGCCGGTGTCAACGCAATGCTTAAAGGAATTGAACCAAGAACCAATATGCTTTATCTAGTTGAATTCCATATAAATATTACACGTGGCATTGACAAAACGCCTTATATAAATACACCAAAATAGCTTTTTATGAACAATAATTTTATCGATATTCAATCCCAACTCATATCACACGAGCCGTTTTCGCATAAACTCGATACACATTGCTTAACAACGCCATAATCAAACCCACGCGATATAAGCCTTTTTGCTATCCGGTCCAATTTATCATCACTATTATAACCAGTCATATTTGCAGCTAACTTTTTAGCAGCTAACATAGCGTTTTCAAGTTCAGTTTCTTCTGAAACGGAATTCAACGCCTCATTTATAATATCATTATCAAGTTGATGACCCGTAAGCTGCTCTCTTAGCTTACGCCTGCTTACTGGTTTTGTAGCTAAGCGCGAGCGTATGAATTCATCTGCATAAGCTTTGTCGTCAAGGTAACCCAGCTCCTTTAGCCTTTCAATAGCAGAATAAACTTCAAATTCACCGAACTGGCATTTGTCAAGATACAGCTCGGTTTCGCGTATAGTACGGGCCTTTGGAGTAAGAAACTTTAATGCGGCATCCATAGGCCCTGAATTAGACTTAGACTTCTTCATATTTAACTCCGATCATACTTTAAATTCAATTATATCAGAATATTTACAGTGAAAATAGTGTCTTAATAATTTTTAAAGGTGAGTCAATAAATATGACATTTTATTTTTAGGGCGAATGAAATGCAGACCGCAAAAATCACGTAATTACAGGGAGATGGGCGACTCCGCTATTTTATGATTTCATTTTAACGCCAAAATGATGCATGAACCATAAAAAACAGCGGATATATACAATAAATCAAAAGAGACCGCTTTTTCGTATAATACAGAGAGGGCTAAATCACTCTTTGCATTCCCCCTCTTTATTGCTGCTATTAGACAGCATACTTATAAACAGCGGACACAGCCCGTTCATTTTGTCGTTGGCAAAACTATTGTTTATGCCGCTTCCATTATGCGAAATTCATAATTAAAGAAAAAGCAATATTGTACAATGTCCCATGGCGTGCCAATCCGCCTTGTGTAAGCTTTATACGAAGCGTCATTGTGTTTCTGCCGTTTCATTGATATGACCGTTTGAGTACCGTTCAAAAAAGACCTTTCTTAACTTGCCAGCAAATTGAGCATAGTATTCAGCCGAGGCTTTCACCAATGCCATAGGCAGTAAACCAGTAGCCGCATATTGCGACCTTTGGATTAACTTCAATTTATTTTATTTGATTGCGCATACGTAATAGTATAAAATGCTCCGTTTTCGTAGAAACCGTTTAGCATTCTTAACGAAGTGACGCTGCCTTCACAAGCAGCAGGAGCGATTAGCGTATCGTGCCCCAATTTTTCATCGATAAGTCTGAATGCTATTTAGCTATCGTTATTCTTTACTATGTACCCCATTAATTTTTGTTTGCCGCAAACTGCAATGGTTTAAAATTGGTTTCAGGCTACCACAATTCAAGGCTTCACGGGCCGTCTTATTCCTTAACAGTGTAATTCTTGAAGGTTGGGAATCATTCCGGCTGCATATCAGCAAGAAAGGGCAAGCTAGAAACCGTTCGCTTCCTAACGTTATATATCGTCTGTAAACGAAGGGAAGCAAGCGCATGAAAGAGATGCTATTTCCGTTACACTGCTTGTTTGGAAGCGCCAACGCCAAAACGGGAATTTTTAATATGGAAATGTCAGGTTTAAGCTTAATTTCCTTATACCCTATAAAAAACGCACAATGGGTTATGATGAGTAACGGAGAACTTTTAACTAGTAATATTTTGAAATAAAGACGAACATTACCGCTTGAAATTGACATTAAAACTTTCATAATTGCGGTCTAATACAGCGATACTAACCATGATAAACCGCAAAGGAGGTCTAACAATGGCAAAGCAAACCAACCCTACACAGCCCGTAAACACGGGAAATCAGCCTTATGACCAGGTTTGGCAGAATACCCAGAACTGGAATATGGAAGCAAGTTCACAGGAGATAACATCAAAGGACCTTGGCACGATTCAGGACGAGATGTACCGTGAGGCGCTTGCTTACAAGAAGTTCTCCGTATATTCACAGTACTTCACGGATCCCCAGCTTAAGGATATGGCGAGCAAGGGAGCCCAGCATCATAAGCAGCACTTTGATGCGCTGCAGAACTATCTTAACAGCCGTCAGTGAAGGAGGGGAAGTAAATGAACAACCAGCCCAATATGAGTGAGAAGGAACTCATTACCGACCTGCTTAATGAGGAGAAAAGTCTTGTAAAGCAGTATGCTTCCGATATGGTTGAGGCGGCATGCCCGTCGCTGCGCAGGGTTATTACAACCAATCTGACCGAATGCGCGTCGGATCAGCACTGCGTTTTTGATCAGATGCTCCAGCGCAGCTGGTACAAAATCAAAGGTGCCCAGGATCAGGATGTAAACACTGCAAAGCAGGACATGCAGCAGCTTAAAACCCAGACAGGTATATAAGACAACCGCGTTTTAAGTTAAGCCTACGGGGGCCGTCGGGTAATCCCGGCGGCCCTAAAATACATTTAAGATGGGTATACAACCATTAATTCATGAGAATATTAGATATGGAGTTGGCTCACATGGCAAAAAAACGAAGGATGATATGGATACTGTTTGCAGTGACAGTTCTGTTGATCATTGCCGGAGCAGCGATATACCTTTTCCTTATAGATAATAATAGAAGTCCGGAAGGAGAAGATGTAAAGTTGGTATATTATCAAAGAACTGGAGGTAGTTACATTGATTGAAGAACAAAGAGCAAAACCCGTCAATAACCCGCTTCATGGGGGACCGGGCAGCGGAATGCCAGGCGACAGGGAAGAACGTTATACGGGCTATAAGGAAAAACTCAGGGAGGCAAAGAACAGATGACGGTTTCAAATGAAGAAAAAAAACAATATCAGCAGAAGGTTGAAAAACGCATGCCTAAGAGTCATGCGTTTACGCAATGTGTATGCGCGTTTCTTGTAGGCGGATTGATATGTTGTATCGGCCAGTTTATAAGAAATCTGGGAATGACGTATCTGGAGCTTGATGAAACGCAAGCCTCAGCGTTTACTTCAATAATAATGATATTCCTCGGAGCTACCCTTACCGGACTTGGAATATACGACAAAATAGGTAAGTTTGCAGGAGCAGGCTCGGTGGTTCCAATTACGGGATTCGCCAATTCAATCGTTGCTCCAGCGATGGAGCACAAATTTGAGGGCTATGTAATGGGAGTAGGCGCTCAGTTATTCAGTCTTGCGGGACCTGTTTTGGTATTTGGAATAACGGCGTCCGTGATTGTGGGCCTTATTGCCTGTATAATATAGGGAGGCGTTTATATGAACAATAAACGATTAGGAAAGCAGAGCGTTATGTTTGATATTGCTCCCAGGATACTTGCCTCAGGCACAGTTGTCGGAGACGTGGAGGGCCAAGGACCCATAGGAAAGCATTTCGACCTTATCATAGACGATGACATGTGGGACGAGAAAAGCTTTGAAAAGGCCGAATGCAAGATGTATGAACGTGCGGTGCGCATAGCCTCTCAAAAGGCGAACATTGACCCTGCGGATTTGGACTGCCTGTTAGGGGGGGATTTGCTAAACCAGATTATTACTGCCAACTATGCTGCGCGTCAGCTGGGTTCACCGTTTTTAGGCTTATATGGAGCCTGTTCTACAATGGCTGAATCCATGCTGATCGGCTCTATGCTAATAAACGGCGGGTTTGCCCAATATGTTGCATGTGCCGCAAGCAGCCATTTTTCTACGGCCGAGAGACAGTATCGTATGCCATTGGAGCTTGGCAGCCAGCCCACCCCTACCTCCCAAAGGACCGTAACCGGTTCGGGATGCCTGGTGCTTACGGACGGAGGCAACCGGATAGGCAGGGGGGAGGATAACGAAATGTACAACGATCTTTTTATTGCCGGAGGAACCATAGGCAAGGTAATAGACATGGGCATAACGGACGCGAACAATATGGGCGCGGCAATGGCGCCTGCAGCCGTGGATACTATGATAGCCCACTTCAATGATACTAATCGCACGCTTGCGGATTACGACCTTGTAATAACAGGCGACTTAGGCCTGTTTGGCACCGAAATGCTCTATGATCTGTGCAGGGATAGTGGCATAGACCTGGGAGACAAGCACATTGACTGCGGAACGACCATATTTGAGCCTTCTCAGGATGTTGACTGCGGGGCTAGCGGATGCGGATGCGCGGCAACCGTTTTGAGCGCATATTTACTAAAACGCATGGACGCCGGCGATTTTAACAGGGCGTTTTTTATGGCCACAGGAGCGCTTATGAGTCCAATGTCCGGCTTACAGGGAGAATCAATACCATGTATAGCGCATGGCATAGTGCTTGAGAGGAGGACTGTATAATGGGAGAGCTAATGGATTATGTATGGGCATTCGTAGTAGGCGGAGCGATTTGTGTTGTGGGCCAGCTGCTGCTTAGCTTCACCAAAATGACGGCGGCAAGGATCCTGGTTTTGTTCGTAACCTTGGGCGTGGTGTTGACGGCTTTAGGCATATACGAGCCGCTGGTTGAGTTTGCCGGAGCGGGTGCTACAATACCCCTAACGGGATTTGGATATTCACTAGGAAAGGGCGCCATTGAAGGAGCGATGGAAAAGGGCGTTTTGGGGGCTATTACAGGGGGTATCATC
>CAYSKA010000018.1:0-14774 GCA_964431505.1 uncultured Oscillospiraceae bacterium | reverse complement strand
AAGTTCATAACCTTTTGCCTTTTTTAAAATATAATCGAAACCATCCGCGGATACTTTCCACACCTCATAACTAGAGCCATCCTCCGCGTTCTTGCATTGTATAATTTCAGTTGGCTCACCAATTCCCATTTGCATAAGAATTTCAGTTGTCTCCAATTCAATCACCTAATTCAAAGTAGTCGTTGTGTTTTTTTAAGTTGCGTATAGCGTAAAAATATAGTAAAATTAACAAACAAAAGCAGATGCAGACAGGCTCTATCCACATCTGCTTTGTTTATTATTTTACGAACATCCGCTAAATAGGTTTTTATTATCTCGTAATTTACTTATATGTATAGAACCCGCGGCCTGTCTTTTTTCCAAGCAGACCCCCGCGCACCATCTTGCGAAGCAACGTATGAGCGCGGTATTTCGGGTCACCCGTTTCCTGCTTTAGTGTGTCCATTATAGCAAGTACTACGTCTAGCCCGATAAGATCCCCAAGCGCAAGCGGCCCCATCGGATGGTTGCAGCCTAGCTTCATAGCCGCGTCGATATCCTCTACTGAAGCTATGTTTTCCGCTACAAGGCCTACGGCCTCGTTTATCATGGGTATCAGTATGCGGTTTACCACAAATCCCGGATATTCCTTTACCTCTACGGCCTGCTTGCCTATTGAAGCGGCAGCGGCACATACCGCCGCATATGTTTCATCCGACGTATGTACCCCGCGTATAACCTCAACAAGCTTCATTACGGTTGCCGGATTGAAAAAATGCATCCCAATAACCCTTTCAGGGCGCTTCGTCGCCGACGCTATCTCTGTAATGGATATTGACGAGGTGTTGGTGCCCAATATTGCATCCTCTTTACATATACCGCAGAGCTCGGCAAAAACGGACTTTTTAATCTCAATATTTTCCACAATTGCCTCAATTACAAGATCAGCCCCGGCGGCCTGTTTCATATCCGTGGTAAAATTGATCATAAGGAGAAGCTCATCCATCCTCCCCTGCTCAAGCTTTCCGCGCTCTACACGCTTTGAAAGGCCCTTATGCAGCCTCTTTGAAGCTGCGTTTATAATATCGTCGTTTATATCCCGCACCGTTACATAATAGCCGCTGTTTGCAAACGCCTGGGCTATATCAAGGCCCATGGTGCCCGCTCCAAGTATAAATATGTTCTTCATGCTTTTATTCCCCCTTAAATCCGTCGTGCTTTCTCTTCTCTACGAACGCCTGCATGGCCATCTTCTGGTCGCGTGTGTTAAAGCAAGAACCGAATAGCTTTGCCTCCCAGGCAAGGTCGGCCTCAAGGTTGTGCCCTGAAAACCTTCGTATAGCCTGCTTTGAATAGCGAACGGCTGCCGGCGCGTTTGCGGCTATGCACTCGGCTAACTTTACAGCCTCGTCCATGAGCGTATCCTGCGGGTATACCTCGTTTACCAGGCCAATGCGTTTTGCCTCAGCGGCGTCAACCGGTTTCCCTGTCAGGATCATCTGCATCGCATTTCCCAGTCCAACGACGCGCGGAAGCCTCTGGGTTCCACCAAACCCTGGCGTTATGCCCAAGCCTGTCTCGGGCTGCCCAATTTTGGCACGCTCTCCCGCAATGCGGATATCGCAGCACAGCGCAAGTTCACAGCCGCCGCCAAGGGCATAGCCGTTTATTGCGGCAATTACCGGAATTTCAAGGGATTCAATGGCCGTCAGTGCCCTTTGCCCCATAAGGCCAAACTTCTCGGCTTCGCCGCCTTCAAGGCCGCTCATCTCAGCGATATCCGCACCAGCAACAAACGCCTTGCCCGCACCGGTTATCACCAAAGCCCTGATTTCCCTATCCCTGCCAATTAAGACCGCCATCTCCTCAATTTCTTTAAGCACCTCGGTATTTAGTGCGTTAAGCGCTTCCGGACGATTGATGGTTGCGATGGCTATATTGCCTTTTTTCTCGACTGTTATGTTCTTCATGGCTCCTCCTCTTTAAATAAACTTGACTGTAGCTATTACCATTACAATTTAATCTTATAAATGGGGGGCATAATACCCATATTAAACTGGCGCTGCCCAATATGCCCTAGAACTTCAATAAATTGATCAAATTTAAGGGATTAAAAGGAACTCAACGCCCTTTTCAGCCTTAAACCACCGATACGCCAAGTGCTATTCGCACTTGGC
Source organism: uncultured Oscillospiraceae bacterium (assembly GCA_964431505.1). Lineage (GTDB taxonomy): Bacteria > Bacillota > Clostridia > Christensenellales > CAG-138 > UMGS946. The sequence goes on along the minus strand of CAYSKA010000018.1, from coordinate 12,618 downwards.
GTATCAATTTAAAGGATCAGCTCATTTTCCGCTTAACCATCTCTGTAACGGCGAATGTGGCAACGTCGCCCGCGTATTTCTGCGGCCCGAAGCCCGCGTCGTATCCAAGCTCCTTGGCAAGCTCATGTGTAATCCGCGCCCCTCCGCATATTAGGATAAATCTGGAGCGCATCCCCTCGGCCTCCATAAGCTCCACAAGCTCGGTCAGGTTCTGAATGTGAACATCCTTCTGGGTAACCGTCTGGGATACAAGCATTACGTCGGCGCTCAACTCAATGGCCTTTTTCAAAAATTCCTCGTTAGGCACCTGCGCGCCCAGATTGTACGCGTCAATCATATCATAGCGTTCCAAACCATAATGGCCCGCAAACCCCTTTCGGTTCATAATCGCGTCTATGCCTACCGTGTGGGCGTCCGTGCCTGTAGAGGCCCCGACCATTACGACCTTTCGTCCGATATTCTCGCGTATATATTCGTTGACCTCCTCCATATCCATGGCTTCCGTTTCAACGGTTTGGACATGTATGTTTTCATAATCAACGCTGTGTGAACATGAACCGTAAACTACATAAAAGGTAAACTCCTTATCCAGCGGCTGACTCAGCGCCACGTTTGGCTCCGTTATGCCCATAGCCCTTGCAAGCTGCCTTGCAGCCTCGGCTCCCCTGTCGTCGTTTTTAACCGGAAGCGTAAATGACAGCTGGACTTTGCCGTCGTTCATGGTGTCGCCATAGGCCGTAAGCTTATGGAGGTCCAGGGTCTTGTCAAAATCCTTCTTGGAAGTATCATATAAACCCGAACTCATACCGTCATACCCCCTTCATAAGTTCTATGAAGGGATTGAAGTAACCTTCGCCCTTCTGTACAACTCCGCTGAGCCCCTTGCCGGCATCGCGCATGCGCTTTATATCCGCGAATATGCCCTTTTCCAACGTGGCGAACAGCCCCATCTCCTCAATTTCACCCAAAAGCGCTGTCGCCTTTGACAGGACCTCGTTCGAACGGCTCTCCATTATTCCGCCCTCGCGGAAGGTAAGCTCGCTGCCAAGGTCCTTCATCGTTTTGGCTATATACTGCGCATTTTCTATGGCAAGCGCCCTATCGCTCATAAACGGGGTGTGGATAGCCTCCGTAAGCATGCCAAGGAGGTGTATCTTTTGATTTGTTATGGTAGTAACCATGTTGAACAGCGCGTCCTGCACATGCCCCCTGAATATATTGCCTGTCATAAACTTTGTCGGCGGCATATATTTCAAAGGCGCCTTAGGAAATATCTCCCTCGCCATCTGGGCCTGGGCCAGCTCGTATAAGAACCCGTTTTCAACATCGGGAGATATCTCAAACGCGTGGCCAAGCCCCTGCTGCTCCTCCGGCAGTCCGGCGCACAGAGCGAACTGCTCGTTTAAAAACTGCGACGCAAGTACCGTGTGCGCTTCCTCCACCGCGTCGGCGGTGGTAAGGTAGTTATCCTCGCCGGTGTTGATTATTACACCCGCAAAGGCGTTGATAACGCGCGAAAAATACTGGTCGACTATCGTACGCTGCATGTTTATATCGCGAAAGAGTATCCCGTAAAGCGCGTCGTTTAGCATAACGTCAAGCCGCTCCAGCGCGCCCATCGCCGCTATTTCCGGCATGCACAGGCCCGAACAGTAGTTGCACAGCCTGATATACCGCTTTTCCTCAATGCCAACCTCGTCAAGGGCCTCGCGCATCAGGCGGAAGTTCTCCTGGGTAGCGTACGTGCCGCCAAAGCCCTCCGTAGTTGCCCCATACGGAACATAGTCCAAAAGACTCTGCCCTGTCGTGCGGATAACCGCAATTACGTCGGCGCCCTGCTTGGCGGCCGCCCTGGCCTGCGTAATATCCTCGTATATGTTTCCCGTAGCCACTATAACATACAGATATGCGCCCTCTTTATCGCCGAATTCTTCAAGGAATCCGTTGCGCTTATCCACGTTTGCTTTTATGCGTTCCACCGTAGCTTCGGCAACTGGCATGATAGCGGACCTTATCTCCCATTCAGTGCGCGGCTCTATAACCGTGAGGTCAAGCTCCGCCGAATTTATGCCTTCCGCTATTTCCTGCGGCGTCATTCCCGTAGCCGCCACAGCGTTTCCAATATAATACGCAGCGCCTCTAGACAGCGCGCCCTTATCCATGAGGTGGTCCACTACCACATTGGGCAGCGGCACCTCTACCTCATTTACGCCGTCTATACCAAGCAGACGGCATACGGCGCGCTCCACCGTGAGAGTGGTGTGCAGATCTATAAAATCCTGCGTATCCACGGCAACCCGCCTGGCCGACTCTCTGGCGCGTGCCACCATATCCTGATTTAGATTGAGTTTGCTCTGCATTTTTTCACCTCAATTCATTAGTTGTTGGGCTATAGCCATGCTGTTTTGATCATACCGCAATGCATTATCCCATATCAGCGGTATTTGCCAAGGCTGCCGCTACTCGTGCCGCGTACGCTTTGTACGCTCCAGGTCACTGGGCTCCATGGACAGCTGACTCCCCTGCTCAAGGCCGGCAACGCCTATGAGCTGTTCCTTTCTCTTGCCGCTGCACACCTCGCATGAACATGTTTCCACATAGTGCTCAGGCTCGGTATAGGTAGTGATAACTCCCTCAAAGTTTCTCAGTATAACCTTGCCAGGGCTCTGGCTTATTACATAATTCGGCATTACGGGCGTCTTACCGCCGCCGCCGGGCGCATCGACGACAAACGTTGGCACAGCATAGCCCGACGTGTGGCCCCTGAGCGCCTCAATTATTTCAATACCCTTTGAGACCGGCGTTCTGAAATGTTCAAGCCCCATTGACAGGTCGCATTGGTATATATAGTACGGCCTTACCCTGATCTTGACCAGCTCATGCACCAGCTTTTTCATTACATGGACGCAGTCGTTTATCCCAGCAAGCAGCACGCTCTGATTGCCAAGGGGAATTCCCGCATCGGCAAGCCTTGCGCACGCAGCCGCAGACTCCTCCGTTATCTCATCAGGATGATTGAAGTGGGTATTTAGCCATATCGGATGATACTTCTTAAGCATGTCGCACAGCTTCTGCGTAATCCTCTGAGGCATTACTACAGGCGTGCGCGAACCAATTCGAACTATCTCGACATGCGGTATGGAGCGAAGCTCTGCTATGATGCTTTCAAGCATTTCATCGCTGATCATAAGCGCGTCCCCGCCGGACAACAAAACGTCGCGCACCTCCGGATGATGGCGCACATAGTCGATACATTTTTCAATCTGGCTCATCGGAACCGCACAGTCGTGCTGCCCTGCAAAGCGCCGTCGCGTGCAGTGGCGGCAGTACATTGAACATTGGTCGGTGATAAGCAGCAAAACGCGGTCCGGATACCGGTGCGTAAGGCCTTGCACCGGCGAATCCGTGTCCTCGTGCAGCGGGTCGAGCAGATCCGCCGCTGATTGGTGAAGCTCGGGAGCGGTAGGAACCGCCTGCCGGCGCACGGGGTCGTTGGGGTTTGACGGGTCGATGAGCGAAAGGTAATATGGGGTTATCGCCATTCGCAGCGCATCCAGACATTTTTTTACGCCGTCCTCTTCTTCGGGCGTAAGCGCAATGTACTTTTTAAGATCGTCAAGCGTTTCAATTCGGTTCTGCACCTGCCACTTCCAGTCGTTCCACTGCTCGTCGGGTACGTCATGGAATAGGCCGAATCTCCTGCTCTTATTCATAATTAACATTCCTTTCATGTTAGAAGATGGTTAGGTGCTCTTATTAAGCGTAACGCCTAAGGGTTTCATAGACGCCTTGCTGCCTAGAAAAAGTCGCAATCGGCGGCCGGTCGCTCGAATTTGGCAGTCATAGCCGGACGCGGCGCCAAGCAGGCGCCTGTGCGTTGCCGGCCAAAACCAGCCGCCGATAGAATCTATACGGTCTTTTGACCGTTAATCATACGTATTTGGTGTTGAACAGATCCCTTATCACCTTGCTCTCGCGAAGCTCGTGCAGGGTGATTTCCGCATGGTCCCTTGTATATCCGTTGCCAATTATCATATTTACGTCCTTGCCAACGCCCTCGGCGCCCAAGGCCGCCTTTGTAAAGCTTGTAGCCATGGAGAAAAAGTATACGGTTCCGCCGTCCCTTACAGGAAGTATGCAGCTCATCTCAGTGTTCTCTATGTTTACGCACGATATTGACAAATCATATTCCCTGCCGCCGTTAGCCGCAAGCGCCTTGTCAAGGACGTCTACGGGCGCGGTAGCGGAAGCGACTATGACCTCATGGCACACGCCAAGGTCCATAAGCATGCTGATCTGGCTTTCGCGGCGCACCAGGGCGACCACGCGCCCGGTCGGGCCAACACGCTTCATAGCCTCATAGCAGCAGAGGATGCCGCTCTTGCCTGCAGCGCCCAATACCAAAACGCTGTCGCCCGGCTTTACAAGCTTCGCCGCCTGGGCGGGTGCTCCGGCTACGTCGAGGGCTGCAAGCGCGAGCGCCTCGCTCATGTCGTCGGGAAGCTTTGCGTAGATCGCGCTTTCAAACAGCACGGCCTTTGCCACAACATCCACGCGGTCGATATCCATATGGATTTCTTTAATTTCCTCAATCTTAAGAGGGGTCATCGACAGGGATACGAGCGAAGCAATTTTGTCGCCCACCTTGAGGTCACGGTCTTTGAGGTCTTCTCCGATGTAGGCTACCCTGCCGATGAACATGCCGCCCGATCCGGTTACGGGATTCTGCATCTTGCCGCGCTCTCCTACTATGGACATGATCATTTCCCCGATCTTTTCGGGATCCTTATTGCAGGCTTCCTCAATCTGGGTAAATGAAGCCGAGTCAATGTTAAGGGATATTACGTCGCAGATTATCTCGTTTGAATAAAGCTTATCCATATCGTTATCGACCTTGTAGGCGGCCTGGGTGAGAACTCCCTCAGGCGAAATAACCCTGTGTATTCCGTATTTATTGCCCTTAATTGCCATGTTTTGTTCCTCCTGTTTTTATCTTTTTATTTATTTAGTCGGGCTCAGCGCTCTTTATTATCGCGCGCTTTCGTCCGGCTTTGACTGTATCTATGCCGCTGGGCATTGCTGCCCGCGTATTTATCAGTTCGTTAGTTTCCCTGCTTTAGACCGAGAATCGCCCTCGCTTCCGCCGGCGTGGCTATATCGCGTCCCAGCTCTCTGGCAAGCCGCACTACCTTTTCTACCAGTTCGCCGTTGCTCTTGGCCAGCACGCCCTTTGAAAGGTATACGTTATCCTCAAAGCCTATGCGGACATGGCCGCCAAGCAGTATTGACATCACAGCCATCGGAAACTCCACCCTGCCCACGCCGCTTACGGTGAACGTCGCGTCCTTGGGTATGCTCTCGCGCATGAACAATAGATCGCGCGGTTCGCCGCTGATCCCGCCGTTTACTCCCATGACAAAGTTAAAATGCATGGGCGCATTAATATACCCCTTTTTGCAGAGCCGGTTTGCCATGTCGATCATACCCTTGTCAAACACCTCGATCTCCGGCTTGATTCCGCGGGCAATCATCTTTTCTCCAAATTCCTTTATTGTGTTTTCCGTGTTTATAAATATTTCATCCCCGCCAAAGTTACAGGTGCCGCAGTCGAGCGTAGCCATCTCAGGATTAAGCGTGATCGGCTGAAGCCTCTCATCATTGCTCATGCCTACGGCCCCGCCTGTTGAGGGCTGAATTATTACGTCTGGGCATTTAGCGCGTATCGCGTCCATACACTCCTTGAAGCGGGCTGCGTCCTGGGTGGGCGTGCCGTCATCGTAACGCACGTGCAGGTGAATAATTGACGCTCCGGCAGCATAGGCGGCGTACGCCTCGTCGGCAATCTCTTGGGCCGTATAGGGAACGGCACCGTTATGCTCCTTGGTAACCTCGGCGCCGCATATGGCGGCGGTGATTATAAGCTTTTCCATTGTGTCATTTCCTCACTTTCTCTGCTTATCCTTGGGTACAACGCAGGTTCCGCTTGCGCGACATACAACTATCGGCTCATCCAGCACGTCGCAGGCCGATTCGTTTATGTCGGGCCTTGGAGCTATAACCTTTCTGGCCTCGAACACCATCTTGCGGGAGCTATTGCCGATATGCACGATTTCACCAACAGCTTCGATATAATCCCCCGCGTATACGGGCGCAAGGAATTCTACCATGTCATACGCTTTAAACAGGCCCTCGTCGCCGTCGTTGATTATAAGGAGTTCCGTGGCGACGTCGCCAAACAGCTGTAGCATTCTGGCGCCATCCACCAGATTGCCGCCATAATGGGCGTCATGCGCGCTCATGCGCATTCTAATGACAGATTTCATTTATATTACCTCCGATTTGTAGTTTATAATGTAATTCATGCCGCCTATAACGTTAAAGTATAAATTCCGCTTATTATAAAAGGCGCGCAACGGCACATGCAATACAGCACCGATAGCGCACCATCCTTAAAGATAAAAACAGCTATTGACACATCAAAAAAGCGATGAATCAATAGCCCCCCATCCAAGCCGGACGACAGTCGCAATACGCTGGGCATTGCGCCCAAGCAAGGGGCAAAGAGCCTCCCCACGCTTTCGGCGATAGCACATTCATATACGGCATTACACGCTCCCATGTTTTCCATCCGTGATACTACCTTGCTGTATCGCGCCTCTATTCCCAGTATTTAATTATATGTCTATTATACGTATTCAACGTTTCCCTGTCAATATGCGCGGATTAAGTTTTAAATTTTCAGGGGTTCCGTGTCATGCCGGTTATCGCCTCCATTACCGCTCCGTCCATCCCAAGCAGCCGGCATATGTTCAGCGCGTCGCGGGGCGCTCCAGACGAATCTTCCACCAAAAACAGGCCGTAATTCATATGACGCTCTATTATCCCAACGCCGCCCTTCCCAGACAGCCCTATCTCAGCTTTTAACCTGTCCATATCAACGCCATTCAATCCTACGACCCGGTAATGTGCGGCCGCGCAGTTGGCAACATTGTCATAATGCGTTGTCAATACGCTTATGGCGTTCATCTTTCCCAAGTATTTGACGATTCCTTTTACTATCATCGCGCCCTCGCCGGGATTGGTTCCCCTGGCGAACTCGTCAAGGAGCAGGAGTGAAAGCCCCTTGCCCTTTATATCCTCAAGCGCTTCGTTAAACCGCACTATCTCAGCGCCAAAGCTTGAAAGGCCGCGGGAGGTATCCTCAAGATCCTCAGATATCAGATGCATAGCGTCAAACAGCGGAAGCTCCGCGCTTTTAGCAAACACAAACATGGCGCAGTGAGCGCACAGCACGTTCAACGCTATCGTCTTTAACGCTACGCTCTTGCCGCCCATGTTGGCTCCCGTAATAACGGCGGCGCCGCGCTCAAGCGCAATGCTTATCGGGGCAAACCCGCTTCCGCGGGCCTTAAGCGATTCGGCAGTCTGGGGGTTGATCATGCCATTAAGGCGCATTTCCCCCCCTGTTATAATGGGACGCCTGGCATTAAGGCGCAGCGCCAGCGCAGCTCTGGCAAGCGTATAATCAAGCCTTGCCATATTTTCCATGCTCTCAAGGATTGACCGCTTGTATACGGCAAGTTTTTGGCACAGCCCGCGCCTTATACGGTCCTCTTCCATATCTTCCTTAGCCACTATTCCCGTTCGTTTAAGCCTCAGCGCTTCCCTTGCTTCCACCTCTGCCTCTAAGCGTATTGCGTCTTCAATTTTTCTCTTTTCAGCCCGTATTGACGCCAGCTTTTCCGAAAGTCCTCCGGATATATGGAACGCGGCGATCCTGCCGCCGTCCGGATCCAAAATATCCAGAGCGCATGTCAGCGGCTCTATGGTGATATCGTGAAAATGCGCATGCCGGTTGATTTCCTTAAATTCGGGCGCTATGAGTTCAAGCTGAAGCAGGTACCGCTTCAGCTCAAACAGCTCTACGTCGCCGAGCTCAAGCCGGTCGAGCATTTCTACGGAGCGGCGTATATCCTTCAGCGCAGCCATATACCGCCTGAGCATAGAAAAGCGCTTTGGAAACTCCTTGATCGCTTCAACAGCCCGCTCTACATTATCAAGATCCGCCTCAAGCTTTTCCTTCTCGCTTGGGGCGTATATCTTAATCCGCTTTACAAGCGCCTCCCCGTATGGCGAGCTTGGCGTAAGCAGGTCAATTATATACTGAAATCCAATATTCTGCCGTTGAGCATGGGATATATCTATCATAATTATATTGCATCCTCCATCACGTCTACTACGGGAACGCTTACAGCCTTTTCAACAGCCCGCTTAAAGCTGACGCGGTCAAAATCCGTTCCATAAACGCTAACCGGATTAACCGCCACCATCAGGAGCCTGGTTTTTGTAAATACGCGGATGCAGGCTCCCTTTAACATAAGCTTTTGATATGTGTCGCGCTTTATAAGAAGCTTGCTTGCGTCCTCGACCGTCAGTTCGATTCCATCAAGCCTGCGTCCAGCGGTTAAAAGCGGCCTTATAACCGAATCCGTCAATGCGCCCTTAAAAAATATCCCTTTAATTCCGCCAAACCTTCTGACAGTCTCGATTAACCCGCCTTCCCCGGAAGCTGGCAGCGGCTCCTTCCCATCGGTAAGGGTTATCCTGCCCTCCGGAACGCTGTCCCATAGAAGGCTTTTTTCCAGCGTAAGCAGAGAGGCCGCATATCCGGTATCATCGACCACCGCGGCCATGTTCGGAGAATATGACGCGCCCGTACACAGTATGGTGGCCTCGCTGACAGCAGGAGCGCAGAGCGACTTCCTGCTTATCGCCCCGTCTATTACCACAATGCCGGCGCCGTGATGGAAAAACATCGTGTTCAGCGTCGAAAGCTGGTCGTTCATGGAAGGCCCGCCAAGCTGCACGGCGCCGTCGCTAAGCGCGCGCCCCAACACCACCCGTCCCAGCGGCGTAGGTATTCCGGTGACGTCGATTATCTCCATGGTGACGTCGCAGTGCCTTAGAAGCCCCTCTGCCGTGGCTATCAGAGCGCCTTCATTTACATATATCTCAGGCTTATGGGTATTGGTCACAAGGTCTGTGCGCTCGCCGTCGCGCCCTATAGAGGTCAATGCGATGACCCCCTCCTCCTTAGGCCATTCCCTGATCAAGCGGTTCAATACCGTCGTCTTTCCCGCGTTTTTACACATGCCTATGATCGACAGCGTTCTATAAGGCCTTACAAGCTCAAATAGTTTCATCAATCCTCCTGCCCAGTTTGTTTTAAATACAAGCGTCTTTCATGCCGCATCTTTAAGCCTGTTATACACAAGCCAGGCAATGACTCCCACGCATATTCCGGTCGGTACGCTCAAAAGGCCCATAAGCGGGAAATATGCGGCCATCGGCGGGCCTATAACGGCCACGCCTATGATAAGCTGCCCCGCATTGAAGCAAAAAGAGCCGGCTACGCTTATGCCCACGGGTGATATCATGCCCTTTTTAAATAACGGGTTCAGCAGGCTCATAGCAGCGCAGGACGCAATGCCTCCCGTTAAGCTGTATATAAATCCCGCTGGGGAACCGCCCAGCAGCAACGAGCCGATTGTACACCTGATTATTGTAACAATAAAGGCGTCAGCAGGCGAATATACAAGCAAGGCGACAAGCGCAAATATATTTGAAAGACCCAGCTTTACAGGAACCCCCGCAAAAATAGGCGGCATCAAGGATTCAGCGTAGCCAGCCACCAGCGCCATAGAGGTTAAAACCGCCAAAACGGCAATGCGCCTTACTCCGCCCCTCATCCGGTGACGCCATCCACATCCGGCTCGTTCTCTATTACAATTAAAACCTCGTTTGGCACGCAGACAACCGGTCTGCCCGGCTGGACGTTCCCCATATGCACACAGGTTTGGTCTATACAGTCCGAAAGCTTCATAAATGCCTGTCCATGGTTTATTTCAATGGTGTTATGTCCGTCAGCCGTAACGATGACAACATCACTATTGACGCTCCCCCTGTATATTTCGACTCCTTGGCAGGTTACGGCGACCGTATCGCCGCCGTTTCCCGAAAACACCAGCAGGGACGCCAGCGACGCGGCGCACACAGTTCCAATCAACACCAAATCGAGCGGCCTCAGCTTATTTATCCGCGAAGCCATATCGATTCACCGTCCTTCGTTACTATAAGCGCCGATATCCCAAGCCGTTCAACAAGTTCTTGCGCCTTGTCAACGCCCATGACAAACGCGGCCGTAGCCGCTGCGTCGGCCAGGGCAGAATCCTCGGAGATCACCGTTACGCTGATTATGCCGCTGTCAGCAGGCTTCAAAGTATCGGGATCTAGGATATGATGGTATCTAACGCCTTCGCGCATAAAGCAGCGCTGATAATCGCCCGAAGTTACCGCGCTTTTATCCGTAAGTTCAAGAACCTCAATATAGCCGTTACCCCGGGGATTTTGCACCCCGATACGCCACGGCCCGTTATCAGGCCGGCTTCCAACCGCGTAAACGTTACCCCCGAGGTTTATTACACCATTGCAGCCCGCTTCATTGTATATTTTTTTTAGTTCGTTTGCAGCATATCCCTTTGCAATGCCGCCAAGGTCCACCATCTGCCCGTCCCTCAGCCTTGCGCTGCTGTTTTTAGCGTCAAGCTCAACGCCACTATAGTCAACAAACGGGACAAGCTGACGCAGCTCGCCGTCATCGGGGAGCTTCTCACCGCTCATGCCATCCCATGCCTCGACAGCAATGAATATGGTGGGATCAAACGCGCCGTCCGTAGCATTAGCAAGCGTTACGCTCAATTCAAGTAAATAGAATGAATCCTCATCCAGCTGGGTCCACTCTCCATGGGCGGAATTAAGCCTATATATCGGCCCATCCATGTACGGCGACAGACTTCTCTCTAAAGCGGCAAGCCTGTCTTTGCAGCGCAGGAGCATGTCGTCCGCTCCTTTGCCATTGGCCGAAAGCTCGACATATGTGTTCATGCTAAAGCCTGTGTAGGTTTCCATCCTGGTATAACAGCCCGCCATGGGAAGCGCCGCCAGGATGATCAATAGGGCGGACAGCCGGGAAACCAGCCGCTTCATTTGCTTTCACCCGTGCCGTCCGCTCCGGTTATGAACCTATACATATCCTTCATATTCAAAAACGCGGCGTTTACCTCGTCAAAAAGCTCCGGCTTCATGGTGTCAAGCAGTTTATCGCTTGAAAAATGCCACCCAATGCTTCTGAGGTTGAGGTATTCCTTTATATTGTCTGGAGCATCGGGATGCCTGTCCCGTTTATAGCTCTCGCCTTCAAAGCAAAACATCGACAGCTTAGCGCTGTCCTTAAGCTTTAAAAACAGGGCGGGCCTGGCAATAAGCCTTTTCCTGAACTCCCCCATGATTGCGGGGTTTGGGGAATACATGCCCATTCCGTATCCATATGATGCCGGCGTTATCTCAAAATATAACGCGAAATTCTCGCTTACACGCGTATCGCGATGCTTAAAGCAAAGCCAGGCGTGGTCGCGGTAAGGCGACTTATCCTTTGAATAGCGTGTATCACGCCTTATTCTGGATACAATGCTGGCTATACGCGGATTGAACGCCGGATCGGCTTCAAGGGCTGAGGGAAGAAGCGCAGCCGCAAGCGCATACATAGGTTCCTTTACACAGCGGACATACCTGGCACGGTTCTCTTCAAACCAGATGGTATTGTTGTTCCATGCGATTTCGGTAAGAAAATCATAGGTTTCGGGTGAAAACCCGCTGAATATGCCCATGGCGGCGCCTCCTGATATACATATTAATGATATTGTATTGCCTGTGCGTCCGATCAGTCAAGCTTTTTAGCCTTTATGTTAATACCATATTTATCTATTTGAAAAAATTACCATTGGGCTGTATGCATCTATGATTTGGATTCGGCGCAAGCTATGTTTATCATTGAAAAGGAGAGGGATTATGGATACACTTTCGCTTATCATCTTAATCATAGGCGCACTTAACTGGGGACTTGTCGGACTGTTCCAGTTCGACGTAATTGCCGCTATATTCGGAGGAATGAGCGCGGTGGTTTCTAGGGTATTGTATACAATAGTCGGTCTTGCAGGCCTATGGGGCATATCGCTGCTGTTTAGGCGCGACGGCATAAAGCACCGCGAAAGACATGACGTCGAATAGGCGGCTGCGTTTTTAATCCGTTTGAACTTTTTGTTCAAACGGATTTTTTATTGACTTCAAGCGTATAGATATATTGATCTGGCATTGGCGCGCGCCTGCCTAACGGCGGCTTCAACAGCGCGTACCAAAACACGCACGTACACGGAGGCTGAATGTATACTAGAAGATTGGAAAGAGGGACCGCAAGCGCCCCGAAAAAACTGATACGCATAAGGCTGATCGTAGCCGGTATAATCATCTTGTGCGCGGGGCTTTTAACCGTACAGACGCTTACGCTGGAGCACGACGCTCAAACCGGCGGGTTTCTTAGCGTGCAGATGCCTTTTTTATATGCAATGGTTCCCGATCTTGAAAGCGGGGAGGATACTCCTAATGCCGATGGAAGCGGCAGCAATAAAGAAAACATGGTACCCAACGTGGATATAGACGATGAGGTCGATCAGGATATCCGCTTCGAGCTGCTGAACGCCCCTGAATTTAATAATATGGACC
>CAYSKA010000017.1:0-14783 GCA_964431505.1 uncultured Oscillospiraceae bacterium | reverse complement strand
AATTAGCCTGTCCCATGTGAAAAACGAATAATTGAAATAACCTTCGAGCCCGCCATCAGTCTTGAAATTTATTCTGTCTATTAAATTTGTGCTGATTACCTGAAGCTTTGTCCCTGCCTTTAAAGTAATCGGGCTATATGAATCCGTTTCGGCGTCCTTTAGCATAAACGCTTCAAAGTCCTTAATTATTGTGTGATATTTGGGTTCGCAGCCATCCTCTACAACTATGTCGAAAAACAAACCGCTCTGCACCATCATTTCGTTTGAATAAGCATATTTCATCGTGACATGCTTAGCTCCGATAATATTATCAAAGAGCATTTTTAAAGTTATATAACCCTCCTCTACGTCAACTGGATACTTGCCGATGCATGAGCGCACAAAGCAAAACCTTCCGTCCCAAACATAGGTGTCAGAGGTCAACGGAGCGTCAAAGTCCGTATACTGCGCATCTATTATGACGTCGTCTAGTTTCCCGTCCCCGTTGAGATCCAGGATTGCGGCATAAGCGCCCTCGAACCTCCTTGGGCTCCCTATCTCATAGTTGTAGCCGTCCTGACTCAGCATCAGCTGATACAATCCTTCCTGCACTTGTGTGGCCCACAGCTTATATCTATACCCACCTGCATCAACCGACTCTCCTATGCTTATAAAATGAACCTCCATGCCGTCCTGTATATTGGGTCTTTGCTGTATCACATGCCAATCGCTGTAATCATCAACTTCCTTCAGCGTTTCATCAATATCGTTTAACGGGCTCTGCGCTGCAGTTTGTGTCTGCCCCTCGGTAGCATTAGGTGTGCCCTCAGGTTTTAACGTGGGATTTATCGTTTGTCCCCCTGCCGTTTGACTATCTTGTGATATACATCCGGTTAATAGAGTAGCACATGCTAATATTGTGATCGCCAAAAACAGGCAAAATGTTCTTTTACTCATATAAAACTCCTTTCACAATAAAAATATCTGTTTGCTGACGTTAACATTTACTTATGCTGAAAATAAAACTGTTAAAAACACATCTATGAATTATCTTATAGTATAGAAATCAAATTAACCATGTCTATGTCAAACTTATTGGTGATAGCGGCGCATTCAGTAATCAGCTGCCTACGCCGCAAATTTTATCTAGCCAATATAGGCGCAGTAGTCCAAAATAACATTGCCTTCTTTATCAGCCACCGTATATCTGGGGCAATTATATCTTTCAACAAACCAGGCGGAAGCTTGTATTTTCCATCCCTGCTCCGCGAACTTTTTCATGCAATCGTTATGCACGTCCATGCCAAACAGCTCTCCGGAACTCTCCTTTCCATATACGTAGCACACGCCTAGATCCCCCTCGGCTACTGAAACCGATTCAAAGCCCTCGGGCGCCGTATCCTCTGGCGACATCAATACGCCTATCCAATACTCAAAGCCCTCTTGAGAAAACCTCATCATGCCAACATAATCGTCGCTTATGCGTTCAATTCCGTCGCACTGTTTAAGGTCATTAAAATAACCCCTTTGAAACCACTCCTGCCATTTCTCGGAGTAGGAGCCATATCTATCCCTGTCCTTTTCTCCATACCTTTTGCCGATGAGCTTTAGCTCAGGCATGTGCTCCTTAAACACCTTAATTATCTCTGCCATTGCACATCTCCCTTAGTATTTAATTCAAATATTTGTTAATTATAACATGTCAGGCAGTGAAATTCCACAGTTCAGCTCTTTTATATGCTTTATAGGGATCAGTGAAACACAGTTATCAGCGTTACAACTAAGTGTAAGCCGCGCCAGAGCGGTTAACTACATCTCCCTAAAGTCTTATAAGCCTTGGTACATAGCTTCTTTTTCCATATACCCCCTCCCAATCATTTTATCCCTGCTTTAAGCTCGGCCGCCTCCACAGTGTTTTGCATAAGCATGGCTATCGTCATCGGCCCTACGCCTCCAGGGACCGGCGTGATAAAATCAGCTTTCTCCCTAACCGACTCGAAGTCCACGTCCCCTACAAGCTTTCCGTCAACCGTTGAGTTTCCTACGTCTATTACTATCGCTCCTTTTTTAACCATATCCCCGTCTATCAATCCTGGCCTGCCTGTCGCCGATACGATAATATCCGCCTCTTTAGTAAACCTGGATAGTTCACGGGTCTTTGAATGGCATAGCGTAACCGTTGCATTCTCATTGGTCAGAAGCATGGCGGTCGGCCTGCCAACCACCATACTACGACCTATTACAACCGCATGTAGGCCTGATATATCTCTGCCCGTACTCTTTATAAGCTCAATGATTCCCCTTGGCGTACACGGCGGAATTGACGGCAAATCTATCATAAGACGCCCCGAGCTCTCAGGGTGGAATCCGTCAACATCCTTTTCAGGATTAAGCTCGCCTATGACCGCATGCTGGTCCATGTGAGACGGCAACGGAAGTTGCACCAATATGCCATGAACAGTGCTGTCCCCGTTTAAATCCCTTACCATGCCAATAAGCTCTCCCTGTTCCGTATACTCGGGCAGCTTAAAAACACGCGCCTGCATACCCAGCGCCTTCGCCCTTTTTGCCTTGATGCCAATATAGCGCTCAGAATACTCGTCCCCGCCCACAAGCACTAGGCAGAGACATGGTTTAACTGCCTTTAACGCCAACGATTCTATTCTAGGCCTTAGTCCCGCATATACCGCCTCG
The DNA here is from genome assembly GCA_964431505.1 of uncultured Oscillospiraceae bacterium. GTDB lineage: Bacteria > Bacillota > Clostridia > Christensenellales > CAG-138 > UMGS946. The sequence goes on along the minus strand of CAYSKA010000017.1, from coordinate 12,110 downwards.
GCGACCGCCTTTCCGTCAATTATACCTGACATTGGACATTCCCTCCCTTGCTTACAGCCTAAAATAGTCTACAGCGCCTCTGAAAAAATCGTTTGCATAATTTCCAGGCACGTTTTTATATAGTCCCTCACGGCAGCGTTCGCTGTGCGCCATTCTCCCGAATACCCGCCCGTCTGGCGAGGTGATACCCTCGACAGCCCAGTCCGAACCGTTGGGGTTTGTATCCATATCCATGGAAGGCGTACCGGAAAGATCAGCGTACTGCGTAGCAATCTGCCCGTTTTCCTCCAGTTTTTCAAGAAGCTCCTCAGAGCATACGAAACGCCCCTCCCCATGCGAAATGGGGGTTAAATGTATGTCTCCGACATTATAGCGCATCAACCATGGCGACTTATTGGAGGCTATCCTTGTCCTGACAAGCCTGGACTGATGGCGTCCTATCCTGTTGTAGGTAAGCGTTGGATTTGACGCCTCCACTCCCCGTATTTCACCATAGGGCACAAGGCCCAGCTTTATGAGGGCCTGGAACCCGTTGCATACGCCGCAGATCAGTCCGTCGCGCGCATTCAGAAGGTCTGAGATTCTTTCGCTTATTAAAGGGTTTCTCATAAAGGCGGTTATAAATTTGCCCGAACCATCGGGTTCGTCCCCGCCTGAGAAGCCACCTGGTATGAACAGAATCTGGGACTTTGAAAGCCTCCTTGCAAACTCATGAGCCGATTCTTCAACCGCCGATGAGGTTAGGTTCTTTATTACAAGGATATCCGGCTCAGCTCCAAGCGTTTTTAACGCTTCCGCGGTATCGTATTCGCAGTTCGTTCCCGGGACTACCGGTATTAATACCCTTGGCAATGCAGTTTTTACCGCCGGCCTTGGCCATACGGATGCTTTATAGGAACATTTCCTTACGGCTTGGCCGCTGGTTTCAATATGCGTTGGATATATGGGCTCAAGCCTGCTCTCATATGATCCTTCAACAGTTTGCAAATCCGCGCTGCCGTCGCTTACTTCAATGCGGTACCCTCTAGAAGTATGCCCAATAATTTTACCGACTCCTATATCGCCTTTAAACTCAGACTCAAGTTCTATTATAAAGCCTCCGTAACAGGGCCTAAACGCAAGATCGGAATCAACATCCAGCTTTGCTCCTATACCGTTGCCCAGAGGCATCTTAATCAATGCCTCCGCTATTCCCCCGCGCCCAAGGGCGAAAACGGAAACAGCCTTTTTTTCCTTGATCAGTCTGGACACCGTGGCGAACACCTCAAGCAGCGACTTGCCGCTGCCCTGACCGTCTTCCCATCCCTCAGGAGCGATCAGCGCTAAATTAGAGCCTGCGCGCTTGAACTCAGGCGATATCACATCATTGGCGTCAGCCACGGCAACCGCAAATGATACGAGCGTCGGAGGTACGTCCAGGTTGTCAAACGAACCGCTCATTGAATCCTTGCCCCCGATTGCGGCCAGGCCAAGGTCAAGCTGCGCCGAAAGCGCTCCCAAAAGCGCTGCCATAGGCTTTCCCCACCTTAACGGATCGTTTCTCAGCTTTTCAAAGAATTCCTGCAATGTCAGCCAGCATCGCGATATGTCGGCTCCGGATGCTATTACCTTTGATACGGAATGCACCACTGCGGCATATGCCCCCTTAAACGGGTCGGCCTCGGACAGGTACGGGTCATAACCATATGCCATAACTGAGCATGTATCGGCCGCGCCGGATAGCATCGGTATCCCTGCCGCCATCGCCTGGGCGGGCGTACGCTGCCGTACCCCGCCAAATGGCATTATCACCGTACCAGCGCCTATTGTGGAATCAAACCGCTCGCTCAGTCCCCTCTTTGAACATATATTGAGATCGGATGCCAGTTTAACCATCCTGTCTTCGAATGATCCGCCCTGTATTTCACTTTCATGAGGGGCTGGAGCGGCTACGCGCACATCAGTATGCTTTGCAGCTCCGTTTGAATCAAGGAAATCCCTTGATATGTTTACAACCTTACATCCGTTATGCCTCATTACCAGGCGCCTGCCGTCCGTTACACGGGCCACAACGGTGGCCTCCAGGTTTTCGTCGCCGGCCAATTCAAGAAACCGCGGAACATCGCCCTCTCCCAGCACTACGGCCATGCGCTCCTGCGATTCGCTTATAGCAAGCTCTACGCCTGATAATCCCTCATATTTTCTTGGTACTGCGTTTAAATCTATATCAAGGCCGTCGGCCAGTTCGCCAATGGCGACCGATACCCCGCCCGCGCCGAAATCGTTGCACCTTTTTATCATGAAAGCAGCTTCCTTGTTTCTGAACAAGCGCTGAAGCTTTCTTTCCTCCGGCGCGTTCCCCTTTTGTACCTCCGCTCCGCATGTGTCAAGAGAGGCGGCGTTATGCGCCTTTGATGAACCCGTTGCTCCGCCGCAGCCGTCCCTTCCCGTACGTCCGCCTATCAATACCACCACGTCGCCAGGGGAGGGCCTTTCCCGCCTGACATTCTCTGTTGGGGCCGCCCCCACGACAGCTCCAAGCTCCATATGCTTTGCCACATACCCCGGATGGTAAATTTCATCCACAATACCCGTTGCCAGGCCTATCTGGTTGCCATAGGAGCTGTACCCTTCCGCCGACTCCACTGCTATCTTGCGCTGGGGCAGCTTCCCATTAAGCGTCTGCGGCTCAAAGGGATCGCCCGCGCCCGTTATCCTCATAGCCTGATATACGTAGCTCCTTCCTGACAGCGGATCGCGTATGGCGCCGCCAATACAGGTAGCCGCGCCGCCAAAAGGCTCGATTTCCGTGGGATGGTTGTGCGTTTCATTCTTAAACAGCAAGAGCCAATCCTGAGCACGTCCGCCGCTTTCAACCTTGATCTTTACGGTGCATGCGTTGATCTCCTCCGATTCATCCAGGTCCTTAAGCTTTCCTGCGCTTTTAAGGTATTTAGCGCCTATCGTTGCCATATCCATAAGCGAAACCGGCTTTTTTACTCCCAGCTCTTCCCTTATTTTGATATACCGTTCATACGCATTTTTTACCATTTCGTTTTCAAATGAAACATTTTCTATCTGAGTTGAAAATGTCGTATGCCTGCAATGATCGGACCAGTAGGTATCAATCATGCGTATCTCAGCCAGGGACGGATCTCGATTTTCGCTCTTAAAGTACTCCTGACAGAATTTTATGTCCGCCATGTCCATGGCAAGTCCATATTCCTGTATGGTTTTTTCAAGCGATTTGTCGTCAAATGAGATAAACCCGCTTATCAAGGGCACTGGACCTGGCGCTTCACATGAAAGTTCAAGCGTATCCGGAAGGACGAAGGACGCTTCCCTGCTGTCAACCGGATTAATTACATACGCTTTTATTTTCTCAAATTGATCGTCCGTAACCTCTCCTTTAAGCGCAAAAATCTTCGCCGTGCGCACTAAGGGGCGCTCGGATTGTGAAATAAGCTGGATACACTGCGCTGCTGAATCGGCGCGCTGGTCAAACTGGCCTGGGAGGTATTCGGCTGCGAAAACCCTGGATTCTGGAAGCTGCGGCAGTTCATCATGCGTTACATCCGTTTGGGGCTCTGAAAATACCGTTTTGCAGCAATAATCAAAAAGCTCTCCATCCATTCCTTCCACGTCATAACGGTTAAACAGCCTGATTTGCTTTAGACCGTCTATACCCAAAAACGATTGCAGCTCATGCAGCAACGATGAAGCCGCCACATTAAAGCCCTCTTTCTTCTCTACATAGATTCTGTAAACCATGCGTTATCCTCTCATTCAGCAACTCCGCCAAGGGCAGACCTGCCAATATCCCTTCTATAATGCATTCCCTCAAAGTATATCCCTCCGGCCGCTGAATAAGCCGCGTCAACAGCTTCCTTCAATGTGGCCCTTACAGCAGTTACGCCCAATACCCGGCCGCCCGACGTAACAAATGCATCCCCTTCACGCTTTGTTCCGGAATGGTATATTGTTATGCCGTTAAATTCCTCGGGCGCCCCGAACTCTATCCTCTTTCCCGTCTCGTACGCTTCGGGATAGCCACCAGACGCCAGCACGATATAGCATACGGCTCCATCTTTGAACTTTACATCAATATCCTTTAAGCGCCCCTCTTCAACAGCAGTCATAAGCTCCAGCAGATCGGTGTCCAATAACTGAAGTACCGCCTGGGTCTCCGGATCGCCAAACCTCGAATTGTATTCTATGACCTTTGGGCCGTCTTTGGTAAGCATCAATCCAAAGTACAGGCATCCCCTGAATAAACGGCCCTCCTGCTGCATAGCGCGGATTGTTGGGATAAATATACGCTCCATGCATTCCTTTGCTATGTCGTGCGTGTAGAACGGGTTAGGTGCTATCACGCCCATTCCGCCGGTATTTTTCCCCTTATCATAATCAAGCGCGCGCTTGTGGTCCATGGACGAACCTAGCGGTACAATGGTGCTTGAGTCGGTAAGCGTAAGAACTGTTACCTCTGGGCCCTGCAAAAACTCCTCAATTACAACCCTCGACCCGCTTTCGCCGAACGCTAAACCGCGCATCATGGCGTCCACGGCGTTTTGAGCTTCGGCCCTGTCGTTGGCAATTATAACGCCCTTTCCCAGCGCTAGCCCGTCAGCCTTTATAACAATAGGATACTCGGCTGCGTCAAGATATCCTTCAGCATCGTAGGGATCGTCAAAAGCTTTGTACTTGGCCGTGGGTATGCCGTACTTCTTCATAAGCTCTTTAGCAAATATCTTGCTGCTTTCTATTTCCGCCGCCCTTTTAACAGGGCCAAAGCATGGTATGCCCGCCTCGTGCAGGGCATCTACCGCGCCCAGCGCAAGCGGGTCGTCTGGAGTTACTACGACAAAATCAACCCTATTATCCTTAGCAAACTTCACAATACCGCTTATATCCTTTACGCCGATTGGTACGCATACGGCGTCCTCGGATATCCCGCCATTGCCTGGAAGCGCATATATCGTACCCGCGTTAGGGCTCTGTTTGATTTTTTTTATTATTGCGTGTTCCCTTCCGCCTGAACCGATTACCATTATATCCATACCGTGTTACCTCCTGACATGATCAATGATGAAACAGCCTTGCGCCTGTAAGCGCCATTGCCATTGCGTACTTATCGCATGTAGCTATGACCTGATCGTCCCTGATTGAGCCGCCAGGCTGAGCTATGTATTTAACGCCGCTTCTATGGGCGCGTTCAATGTTGTCGCCAAATGGGAAGAAGGCGTCGCTGCCAAGGGATACATCGTTAAATCCCGAAAGCCACTCACGTTTCTCATCGCTGGTCATGGGCGCTGGCCTCTCCTCAAAGATATCCTGCCATTTACCGTCGTCCAATACGTCGCCATACTCGGCATCGGAAAGATACAAGTCGATTGAATTGTCGCGGTCTGCGCGTCCAATACCCTTTTTAAATTTCAGGCCTAGCGTCTTTGGATGCTGGCGCAAATGCCAGATGTCCGCTTTGTTTCCGGCAAGGCGGGTACAGTGTATCCTTGATTGCTGCCCCGCCCCGACGCCAATCGTCTGGCCTGAGGAAGCGTAACAAACTGAATTTGACTGCGTATATTTTAACGCGATCAAAGCAAGGATAAGGTCGCGTACGGCCGAGCTCGGCAATTCCTTGTTATTCGTTACAATATTTGATAATAAATCCGCCGTGATCTCAAGATCGTTTCTGCGCTGTTCAAACGTAACGCCATATACCTGTTTTTTCTCTATCAGGTCCGGCACGTAATTTTCATCTATCTGGAGCACGGCGTAGCCGCCGTTCCGCTTTTTTCTTAAAATTTCAAGGGCTTCACGATCATATCCCGGGGCTATTACGCCGTCGGATACCTCCTTTTTTATGCAAACCGCCGTTGAAACGTCGCATATATCGCTTAACGCTATAAAGTCTCCAAACGAGGACATCCTGTCTGCTCCCCTAGCCCTGACATATGCGCACGCAAGCGGAGAAAGCTCGCCCTCGCCAGCAAAATACGCCCTTCTCAGCGTATCGCCCAATGGCATGCCTACAGCAGCTCCCGCCGGACTCACATGCTTAAACGAGGCGGCGGCCGGCAGATTAAGCGCAAGCCTTAGCTCCCTTACCAGCTGATAACCGTTAAGCGCGTCAAGAAGGTTTATATAACCTGGACGCCCGTTAAGCACTTTAATGGGTAGTTCGCCATGCTCCATATAGACGCGCGCAGGCGTTTGATTGGGATTGCAGCCGTATTTCAATTCAATAGTTTGCATCGTTTGCTCCTTAGTCTTATAGTACTTGCTATTAGCTTAACTTGTTTATTATCCTGGTTTCCCCGCGCCCGCTCATTAGATTTACAAACCTAACGTACAGCGCCACCCTGTTTTCCTCGTTAAGGCATTTCCAGATATGATCTGAAAGTTCACTGGCATTCCCTGATAACGATATGCTCTTGGGCTCGCCTTCAAAGGACGGCAGCGGGTTTGCATCCTCAGAATAGGTATGTATGAGGTGCCCTTTCCCAGCGCTTGGCATTTGGTATTCGTAAAAAAACCTTTCGCAGCCTCCGCCTTCTCCACGCTTTAATATACTAAGTTTATAGGAGAATCCGCCATCATGAAAATCAACCATTCCGCTTATACGCGGAGTGTAGTTCGGCGCGTCCGGTTCGTATTCCCTGGAGCGCAGCGCCGCCTCAAATGAGCTTCCTTCATCCAGCGCGCGGCAAATGGTATCCGTCTGATCTCCGTTTGTAACTACAATCGCTCTATCAAGAGTTTTTACAGGGTTATATATTATCAGCAACGGATCGGTCATTTTGCCCGGGTCGTGCGCCTGGGTCCTCAGGGCCAACCCGTCTTCGACGAATATCCGGTTGCGGCTGTTCCCGCTTCTTCCCATGATGAAATACGCTATGATTGCGCTGCCGCCGTCATCGCTTCGCCCTATCGCAATTCCGCGTCCCGGATAGCTGTTTTTAATAAGTGCAGCACCAATATCTTTATCACTTAATGAGTGCATTTTCATCCTCCTCCAACACCCTCCTGCATACCAGCTCGGCCGCCATGGGAAGCAATACCCATTCGCACTGCTCCATTACACGGCGCTGAAGCGTTTCCGGCGTATCGTCCGGCATCACATCCACCGCCTTTTGCAGCAGTATCTCGCCGCCGTCCGTTACCTCGTTTACATAATGGACAGTGGCTCCCGTTACCTTAACCCCATATTCCAGCGCGGCCTCATGTACTTTCAGGCCATAAAAGCCCTTTCCGCAAAAGGAAGGTATCAGCGAAGGATGTATATTTATTATCCGGTTTGGGTAACGCCTTACGAATTCCAGGCTGAAAATGGACATAAATCCCGCCAGGATTATTATGTCTATTGAATACTCCTTGAGGAGTTCTTCTATGCGCTCTTCAAAAACCGCCTGGCTTGCGCACTGCTTTTTAGATACCGTTGCAGCGTCAATGCCTGCATTATGAGCACGTACAAGCGCATACGCGTCCTGCCTGCTGGATATTACCAGCCTGAGCTCGCCGCTTTTAAGTTTGCCTTTATTGCCGGCGTCAATGAGGGCCTGTAGATTTGTACCTCCTCCGGATACCAGCACGGCTATCTTGGCCTTTTTATTACAATGGTTATTTTTATTCACTTCCTGTATATCCTCATATAGCGTTTACTGTATGACAACGCCTTCGCTTCCATTGATGACATCTCCAAGCAAGTATGCGTCCAGCCCGGTAGCATTTAGCAGATTAACAGCCTTATCCGCCTCTTCTTGCGCCACTATTAGCGTCATTCCTACGCCCATATTGAAGGTGTTGAACATGTCGCGCTTTGGCACGTTTCCTTCCGAACGGATAATATCAAATATGGGCGGCGTCCTCAATGCTCCCGTGCATATCCTTGCGGCAAGTCCCTCTGGAAGGCCCCTTGGGATGTTTTCATAAAAGCCTCCGCCCGTGATATGCGTAACAGCCTTTATCCTAACCTGTTCTTTCAACGCCATTACTGAGCTAACATATATGCGCGTAGGCTTAAGCAGCTCCTCTCCCAGGGTGTTCCCAAGGCCGGCATACCTTAGGCCCAGATTCGCCCCATTATCGTCATCTGAAATGCCGAATATCTTTCTTATAAGCGAAAACCCGTTGGAATGCACGCCCGAAGAGGGAAGCGCAATCAACACGTCGCCCGCCTTGACCGAAGCATTGTCAAAAATCTCCCCACGGTCAACAATGCCAACTGAAAATCCGGCAAGATCATACTCGTCCTCAGCATAAAAGCCAGGCATCTCGGCTGTCTCTCCGCCTATAAGGGCGCAGCCCGCCTGAACGCAGCCTTCGGCAACGCCCGATACTATGCTAGCCACGCGCTCTGGAATATTTTTTCCAAGCGCTATATAGTCAAGAAAAAACATCGGTTTTGCTCCACAGCAGATTATGTCGTTAACACACATGGCAACGCAGTCTATTCCAACCGTATCGTGCTTATCCATATAAAACGCCAGTTTGAGCTTTGAGCCGACGCCATCGGTCCCGCTGACGAGCACTGGATTGGAGATTCCGCTCAGATTCGGCTCAAACAGTCCTCCGAAGCCCCCGATATCCATGAACGCTCCCTTTACCTTGGTTCTTGCTATATGGGGCTTCATCAGCTCCACAGCCTTATACCCCGCCGTTATATCCACGCCGGCGTTTCGATAGCTTTCACTGTGACTTTTCATCGCTAAACATCTCCTACTCTTCCCTTATTCTTCCTGAGAACTTGCTTCGTCCCGCATGCGTGGGGATTGGACATGGGTATTCGCCTGTAAAGCAGCCGGTACAGAAGTCAAGCTTGGTGTTATCTGCAAGCTTTGTTACGTTTGCCGTGCTCAGAAAGCCCAGCGAGTCAACATCCAGCATGGTCTTGAGCTCGTCATCATTATGCTTCCAGGCAATCAATTTATCCTGCGAATCTATATCAGTACCAAAATAACATGGGTACAAGAATTTTGGAGCGGATGAGCGCACGTGAACCTCTTTTGCGCCCGCATCCCTAAGCAGACGGACAATACGCGCAATGGTGGTTCCCCTTACGATGGAATCGTCTATAAGAACTACCCTCTTTCCTTTAACCGTTGCCGCAACTGGATTCAGCTTTATACGAACCTTCTGTTCACGGTCGGCCTGCGTAGGCTGTATAAACGTACGTCCTATATACTTGTTTTTAATAAATCCAACGCCATATGGAATCCCCGACTGTTGAGCGTATCCAAGCGCCGCGTCTATACCTGAATCGGGCACGCCTATGACAACGTCGGCCTGCACGGGATGTTCAAGCGCCAAAAACGCCCCTGCGCGGCGCCGAGCCATATGAACCGAGCTGCCATCGATAATGCTGTCGGGCCGTGCAAAATATATGTGCTCAAATACGCATAGCGCCGTAGTGCAGCTGTTGCAGTGCTCATCAATGCTGGTTAGTCCCCGCTTGTCGGCTATTACAACTTCGCCAGGTCTTACGTCGCGCAGATAGACCGCGCCTATGCTGTCCAGCGCACAGGTTTCCGAAGCGAACGCATAGCCGCCTTCAAGCTTGCCTATGCACAGCGGATGGAAGCCGAATGGATCCCGCACGGCCAGAAGCTTGTCCCTCGTCATAATAACTAGTGAATACGCGCCCTTGAGATTATACATCGCCCTGCATACCGCTTCCTCTATCGTGTCCGTTGGCAGGCATTCTTTAATTATATTATAGGAAATAACCTCCGTATCGCTTGACGTATGAAAGATTGAGCCCGTGGCCTCAAGCTCGCTTCTTAGTTCTTCATCGTTTATGAGATTGCCGTTATGGGCAAGCGCCATGCAACCCTTCATATGGTCTACGGCCAGCGGCTGAGCGTTAAGCCTGGGATTGTCGCCAGTCGTTCCATAGCGGACATGGCCAATGGCAATATGTCCGGTTCCTAGCCTTTTTAACGCAGGGCCGGTAAACACCTCGTTTACCAGTCCGGCATCCCTATGGCAGTTTATCACCCCGTCCCTGCATACTGCTATGCCGCAGCTTTCCTGTCCGCGGTGCTGCAACGCGTACAAGGCGTAGTAAACCGGCGAAACTACGTCGCACGGCTTATCCATATATATGCCAAATACCCCGCATTCCTCATGCAAACTGTCAGATACATGTCTTTTCATCTTTTTACCTTCCCATAAGTCGTTTTAAAATCTCACGATACGCATCCTCTACGCCGCCCATATCCCTTCTAAAACGGTCCTTGTCAAGCTTCTCCTTTGTCGTTGCGTCCCAAAAGCGGCATGTGTCGGGCGAAATCTCATCAGCCAGCACCAGCTCTCCGTCTATTGTCTTTCCAAATTCAAGTTTGAAATCGACCAGTTCTATATTTAAATCGCTGAGATAATTGGATAGTATTTCATTTATTTTCAGCGCATAAGCTGATATGGTGTCCAGTTCCTCGCGCGTAGCAAGGTTTAGAGCAAATATATGGTATTCATTGACCATTGGGTCTCCGAGCGAGTCGTCCTTATAGCTGTATTCAAGAACCGTCCTTTCAAGCTTTGTCCCCTCCGGCAGCCCCAGGCGCTTTGACAATGATCCGGCGGCTATATTCCTTACTATCACTTCAAGGGGAATTATTTTTACCCTTTTAACTACCGTTTCCCTGTCCGAAAGCTCCTCTACATAATGGGTGGGAATGCCTTCCTTCTCAAGCATCCTCATCAGATGATTGGTGACAAGGTTGTTTATCGCGCCTTTGCCCGCGATCGTGCCTTTCTTTTCGCCGTTAAACGCGGTTGCGTCGTCCTTGTATTCCACAATGCACAATGAGTCGTCATTTGTTGCGTATACCTTTTTTGCCTTTCCTTCATAAAGCTGAACCGTCTTATTCATTGGTGTATTCTCCTTTTTTGTCTTTATATCATGTTTGTCCGACATGCTATGCCGGTCTGCCAGCGGATCCAAAATAAACAATGAGCCAACCGTCATAAAATGTAATTCAAAAGACCTCCGCGATACACGGAGGCCGCTGTTATATCAGGTGTGGTTTTCTACAAGCCGCGTGTCCTTTTCAATGACCGTCCTTTCCATATCCGCACGCATCGCCTTTATGCGCATGAGCAATTCTTCATCGCCTAAGGCTATGATCTGGGCTGCTAAAATAGCCGCATTCGCGGATCCATCAATGGCCACCGTAGCCACCGGTATTCCAGACGGCATCTGAACGGTTGAGAGCAATGCGTCGAGCCCGTCCAGAGTGGAGGACTTAACCGGCACGCCAATTATAGGCAGCACTGTGTTTGCAGCCATAGCTCCCGCAAGGTGGGCCGCCTTGCCAGCCGCTGCTATTATAACGCCAAAGCCGTTGCTCTGTGCATTCTTGGCAAAATCCGCCGCTATACCAGGCGTTCTATGCGCCGAAATAATCCGCGCCTCAAAGGGAACCGCCAGCTCTTTAAGTTTGTCAAACGCTGGCTGCAATACAGCCAGATCGCTGTCGCTGCCCATGACTATGGCAACCTTCTTCATTTCATAGCTCCTTCAGATTTCTATGGTGCGGAAATGAACCCGCATCTTAATTATAATACCAAAAAACCATATTATTTTGCAATAATCTGCAGTGCCAATATATAAACAAATATCATAATATAGTCTAATATATTTCGCCATTTATAGAAATGACCTCCATAACATGATATTATAGTTGCTGTATTAAGGAGGGCATGACATGCGATACATACATGCCGCCGATATAGAGCATGCCGTTGCAGATCTTTGCATTACGGCTTGTTGTTGCGTCCCTGCGGACGTCATGGCGGCCCTAAAAAAAGCACTTGAAATTGAGACGGAGGACAGCGCCGCGCATGCCGTTTTGAATCAAATTATTGAAAACCACAAGCTCGCTGCCGAGCGCATGCGGCCGTGCTGCCAGGATACTGGCCTGGTTGTCGTATTTCTTGATGTGGGTTTAGGCGTACACATTAAAGGCGACTTGTATTCTGCAGTTAACGAAGGTGTTAGAAGAGGATACGAATCGGGTTACCTAAGAAAATCAGTTTTAAACGCAATAACCCGGGTAAACACTCAGGATAATACGCCGGCAGTAATCCACGTCAGGTTTGTAGACGGGGACAAGCTGCGTATAACCGTG
>CAYSKA010000016.1:0-15053 GCA_964431505.1 uncultured Oscillospiraceae bacterium | reverse complement strand
AAATACAGTTATTTCTGAAAGGTGATGTGAATATGTATACTCTTAAAAAAGAATATCTCTATCTGGTTCAGGTGTTGTTTCGTGAGGCTACCAAAGATTATGATGTGGGGGAAAACGGATTTGCAGACATTTTTCCCCAAGTAACGATTGAGCTTTCAAGCGGCGATAAAAATAATCTCGAACCGCTTCAGGGCGATATTTATGGCGATCTCTTCATTGGGTATGGAATCCAATGGTTAGCGTATCTCATTCAAGAAGGCGAAATCCTTATCGATAAAAGCAACCTGTGCAGGCAAAGTGACTTGATTAACGAGCTTTGCGGGACTTCATTTCTGGAAAAATGCACAGGACGGATGGTCTTTGAGATTTGCCCACTGGCACGTGTGGATGTGGAGTGCTTCGTTTCCCGCATGGAGTGCAAATATCCTTATATGGCGCTGCCTACTGAGGGGGGTGACCGTAAGGAGTTGGTTGATGCCATATTTAGGCTATATGAAGGAAATCATTATATAGGACTGTCTGGTGGTATCAAGATCGAGGAGTAAACGAGAAATATAGATAAACACAATAACCGTCGAGGCGTTTTGCTTCGGCGGTTTTTCTTTTTGTGGATCAGCTATGGCTTGGCACTTCAACGGCGATGTCGGCGTAGTCTTCTTTGGTGATATGCCCGCCATCCGCTTGAATAGTGTCGCGCAGTATCTTGCCATTGTAATCATATCCGTCAGCGGAGGCGGCAACTGCCGAAAAGTAAATCCAGGAATTGGCGCCGGGCATATAGCTGCCGATATTGATTCCGGTATTCGAAACGATATTGTCGCTTACCGTAACGCCCTCGCGGTGGCTGATATTGTATACCTTTGTGCTGCCCTCGACATAAGTCATTCCCGGCGGCAGTATATTGCGGATCAGGACATTCTTCATCTCAATTTTACCGGTATTTTTGAACTCAACTCGATAATGAATCAAGCCTCCGGATGCTACCTTGATGGCTTTACTCCAATCAGAAGCGCCATCTGTTTGGACTTCCAATGAAATGTGACCCCAGCTACGCTCCAATAAACAGCAATGATTTTTGCGGTCTATGTTCACCTGTGCTTTTACAGCGGCCCTGACAAGCTGATGCATGGAAAAAGACACCCTATCTTCCCCTATATAAGCGGTAAGCCAAGTGTACATGGCGAGCTTGCTGATTTTTAGGCGGCAGATATCCTCATCATCTATCCCCGCATCCTCCGGCAACCACTGGGTGCATGTTTCCATATCCAGCGGGGCTGCACGGAATAAAGCGAATGCCTCAAGCAAATTCCGCTCCGCCGAATCCTCAATATTATCCCAAGTATATAGTTTGTTGATTTCCTCCTGCAGCTTCTCGTCGCTTTCAAGCGCTTTACGAATGTCGAAGTTTTTCTTTTGCAGGCTATCGGTTAGCTCTTTTATACTCCAGCCATGTATGCGCGTCATCGCGCCCAGCCTGTTTACAATCAGCGCATTGCATCCGGCGAGATTTTCAATGGTATTGGTGAGCGGCGCCCTATCCTTTTCAGGCAATGAAAGCGGTATGTTTACGCCAATAAAGCGCTGCGCCTGGAAAATGCGTATACATTCGCTCGTTGGGAGCGGCTCTACTGTTCTATTCTGAAATCCGTCAAATAAGGCTCGAGAGGCCAGCAATATGGTTGCATTTAAGGTAGAAAGTTTATCAAACGACTCATCTGGAAGCTCTTCGTGTTTAGAGCGCACATCGTCGATGAATAATAAAACAGAAGCTTGATCACACAAATTACGCAGATACTCCCATATGGTGTCCGTGCTTTTTGATTGTGGACAGTCAATCTGACGAAGCAAGTTGGCACCCATAGAGCCGTCATAGGTAAACAGCCCGACATGGTCATATCGATGTTCCGCTGGATTGTTTGCAAAATATGCGTAAGTTTTGTACAGTATTTCCGTTTTTCCAATGCCGCCCATACCGGTAAGCTGTATCCGCTGCCCGCCTTTTTTAAGCGCTGAACAGAGTTTTTTGACATCAGAATCCCTGCCAAGGATATGAAAATTATCTACGCGGGGAGCATGGGGGGTTAAGTAATAATTTGCGGGTTCGGACGGTGAGTCGGGTAATTTGACCGGCACATCCTGCTTGATGGCGTAGATACACACTTCAGACAGAAAACGGTTAAAAGAGCCGCCGTTTGCCAGTTTCCTGAAAACAGCCTTTTGTTTGTGCGAGATGCTTGTGTCAACTTGGATAAGCGCAATCAATTCTTTACGTACATACTCCCTTTTTGTCTCGCCGATATACTTCGTAATGTTTTCCTCAAAATAGGGTTCGACCAGTTTGAGCACTTCCGGGTAATCATAAAAAGACAATATCTCTTTTTTTACTTTTCGTTTCCCGGATCGATATCTCGTGAGAGTATCTTTTCCTAAATTGTCTATTGCCCACAATCCATTTGGCCCCAAACCAGCTGACAGCAGCTTGGGCGAAAATGTCTCTCTCGTTTTTCCATTTGGATGTTCATAATACTTGTAGATGAGCTCATCAAAAGAGCCATAAAATAGTTTTTCCATACGCCGCCCCAATCACATAGCAAGAACGGCAGATGAATGTCAACTATGTCAACTTGCCGTCACTTACCCAAGAAGATATTTTTGATAACCTTTCCTCAAGAAGAAACGAGAGGAGGGGATTTTTTATTCGCTAACATTATACCATTTTACATCCCTATTTCCAATCAAAATCAGAGGAAGGAGTTGGAACAAAGCAATGAACCCACAAGATCTCGCCAACATATCCGATGCAGACGCCCGCGAGCTTCAATGGAAAATGGATGGCCTAAAGCCTGGCGAAAAACTGAGATTTGCAGACTTCGGGCCGCTTGCCCTATGCGACCCCCAGTATGCCGATCTGTATTTCTTCAAAGAAAACGATCGTTATTGCATGACGTTAAGACCAACTGTCCACTACCCCGGCAGTTATCCGCCCATGACGCACCTGTGTTCCCAAGACCCGGTCTGGTTCAGGGAATTCAGTATGCTGCTGCATTTTCTCAGGGAACTGGTTTGCAGTGATCCGCCGCCATCGTCACCCCAAACGGATACTCCCTCAAACGCCAAAGCATCGCCACCAAAGGATTATGAAGTTAGTCGCGTTGCGAATCTGGATGAGGTGACGGTTCCGAAGGGTAAGAAACGGTCGGTGCTGGATGCCAAAACTCTAAAAAAAGAACTGACAAAAATCATCATGGGACAGGAAGAGGCTGTCGCAGCGATTTCTCAAGTGGTGCCGCTGCATGTAAACAAGGAAAATCCCAAGAAACCTCTTTCACTCTTTGCCTATGGAGATTCAGGAACGGGTAAATCCGAAATGGCAAAGGCTCTCGCCGGTGTCCTTTCCACGTACAGTCCACACCAGTATGTTGTGTCATGGACGGACACAAACACCTGTACCGAACCCCACAGCGTTTCCAGATTTATCGGGAGCCCCCCTGGCTATGTGGCGCATGAGAGTAAAAATGCCTTTGATTTGACTACGGAAACGCCTTATGTTGTGTATATTTTTGATGAAATTGAGAAGGCGAACCCAGAACTCCTGAAATTACTGATGGCAGCTCTGGACGAAGGACGGGTCGCTTCGCTCAAGGAGCTTCCCAACCATAGCTGGGAGTATGATTTCCGTCGCTGCCTATTCATGTTTACCAGCAATCTGCAGCTTGGCACACCGGATCAAAAGCGGATTGGATTTTCCGCGCCTGCCCAGGTGGAGGATATCCAACGCACCGATGGCGCAGTGGATATCCGCTACGGTGAGGCTGCCACAACTGACCCAGAGGACGAAGCCGCCTCCCTCATCCAGAAGATATACAAGAACAACGAGGCTGCCAGAAAGAGCTTTATCGCGCAGGGCAATCTCACAGAGGTGGCAAGCCGCATCAATTATTTCATTGGGTTTAAACCCCTCGATGACAATGCAAAGGTGCAGATTCTGGTGAAACAGGTCATTGAAAGTGCAGCTGAGTACTCTTTATATCTGGAACACATTTCATCTTCCATCCTGCAGGGGCTCGTTGAGGCGGCCATGTCCGAAAAAGCCCTGATACGCTCGTTTAAAGCAGTCATTGAAGGATACCTTGCTCCGGCATTCGCAAAGGCCGGTACAAAATATGGCGGACAGACCGTCCGCCTCATGGGATCTATTAAATCACCGGTCATTACTCCGGCAAAATAATGATCTCAACAGGTTAACAAATGGCGCTTCTCGGTGACTACCCTATGAGGAGCTTACTCACAACACAAATGGAAAAAAGGAGGCTACACACATGCAAAACAAAGATTTTTTTGAGAACACCAGCATCGTTTCGACACCCCAAAGTACGGCAATCGCACCGTACCCGCAGGGACAGATCAACTCCGCCATGCTGCTTGCGGCGGCGGACAAAACCACGCGACAGAAGCTGACAGCTGCGGCTCTCTCCGACAGTTGCCGCGCGTTACTGGCGGTGAGCGCCATCGAAAATACAATGTTACTCAGCGTTATGGAGGCACGCTGCTCACAGATTGCCCCTCATGCCGAGCAACGATTCAAAGCCATTGCCGACGCCTATGTGGCGGGGGCAATCGAAAAGATAAGGAGATGGTAAGAATGGCTGACTTTATTATTACTATGATTGGCCTTTGCGTCATAGGAGGGATCGGGATTTACTTGGGCTATAAATGCGATGCGCTAAAAGACAGCGCCTATAAGGAACGGCAGCGACATGCGGCGGAAGTCCAAAGGCTAGAGAGTCAGATTGCATCTGCGGCTGTTTACCAGAGCGAACTGGAGGCTGAGGCAAACCGGCTGCTTGAGGAACAGATAACGCTGAAGCTTGAGGCGTTAGATGCTGGTAAAGCCATGCTGCGAGAGGCGATGAGGAACCAAAACAACAATCGGATGTAAAAATTACAACTCCAAACATCACGCCCTCTTAAATGCCTTTTGACCGCAATAAGAGGGTGATGAACCGCTCACAAACCTGAAAGCGCTTGCGTTTCCAATCCGCAGCGATGTGAGGTTTACTGTCAGCACAATAAGCTTGCAAAGAAAGGGAAAATATTATGCAAAAACGATTTACAAACATAACAGAGCCTCATTCATGGGGCGCACACAGGAGGGAGGCGTAATGCGTGGAACATCAACCAAAAAAACTCATCACCCGCATACTGGAGTTCGCTGGCCTTTTTGCCCTGAGCGCGTTCCTCATGCGGCTCGGAGTGGCGTATCTCAGAGAAATCTGGTGGGTACTGCTGATTATCGCCATCATCGTTATCGTGGGCGGTTTCCTCTACCGCCTGTGGAAACGAAACCACTGGGACTAAAGGGGGAATCCGCCATGAAAAAGCGAAAAAACAGACCGCACGTACAGGATAATATCCGCATCGTGCCTATATTTAAGGAAAACCCGGACATCGAAAAGCTGGGCAAGGCCGTTATTGCTATGGCTGAAGAACTGGCAAAGCGGGCAAAAGCGGAAAAGGAGGGCGAGCATGAAAAAAGCGCGTAGCTGCAACTGGCTGGAGATATTCTGGCCCCGCCCCTTTGACGCGGACACGGTGAATAACAGCCTGACCCGACTTGCCACCATGAGCCGCTCCGGACGCATTGTGTTCGAATCCCGCGCCTCAAGGGGGAATATCCGCTATCTGGTGGGCGCGGCAAAATCCGACCTACTTAAGGTACACGACCTGATTGCTTCGATTCTGCCTAACGCCCGCTTCAAAGGAACAGAGGAATATGTGCAGAGAGAGAATGTCAGTATTGCCCGCAGGGTGAAGCTGTCGAAGCCCACTCTGTCACTGGATACTACAAACACCGAAGCGACCATCCATGCGTTGTTGACGGCCCTGGCCGAGACCAACCACACGGGCGATGAAGCTGTCGTTCAGATTATTCTCGACAATTCCTGCACACCCTCGCATTTACAGGATCATCCGCCCGACCCGTTTTCCTCATGGTTGGATGCCCTGCGGGGAACCGTTGGGCAGGCAAGCGGCGAGACCAAGCGCCTGATGCGCGAAAAGGCCGAGCGTCATGGTTTTTACACGACAGTTCGCATGGGTATAAAATCTGATGACAAACTGCGGGCGCAGAGCCGCATTCGTGCCCTGCACGGCGCGCTTAAGACTATGGAAACGGCGGGAGCGAGGCTTAGCCTCGCCCCCTGCCGCCCTGATATGCTGGACAGCGCGGCAGAGCCAGTGTTCTTCCCGCCCCGCATCTCCATCAAGGAATTGCCCGCCATGCTCGGCTGGCCGCTGGGCAAAACGGAATATCCCGGTATGCCCGGACTGCACCCTCGTGTCATATTGCCGCCGCGAAGCTACCGCGGGAATGAGCGCGCCTTTGGCGTTACGAGTGTTGGGGATATGAAGCTGGGATTTTCCGCCAGGGACAGCCTTTATCATACGGTGTTCACAGGGCCGACCGGCGTGGGCAAGTCCACTGCCATGAGCAATTTAATTCTCTCAGACATTGCTCGTGGACAGAGTGTGGTCGTGATCGACCCAAAATCCGACCTCATCGGCAGCATTTTGGAACGCATACCGGAGCACAGAACCGAGGATGTGGTTGTAATAGACCCGTCCGATCCTTTGCCGGTGGGATTTAATCCTTTAATCGGGAGCGGCAGGAATCCGGCACTCACCGCCGATACCATCCTCGCCGTGCTGCAAGACCTGTTTGCTGACTCGTGGGGCGTGCGAACACAGGACATTTTATCCGCCGCTTTGCTGACGCTTGTCAGAATAAAGGGCGCAAGCCTGATCTGGCTGCCCGCTCTGCTCACCAATGACAGCTTCAGAAGAAAAATACTATCGCAGGTTTCCGACCCTGTAGGGCTGGACGCATTCTGGGCGGGATACGAAAGCCTTAGTCTTGCTGACCGCAGCCAGCATATCGGGCCGGTGATGAACAAGCTGCGGCAATTCCTGCTTCGGCCTGAGCTTCGGGCAATACTCGGCCAATCTGAGCCAAAGTTCCAAATGAGCGACATTTTCCGCAAGCGCCGAATTGTGCTGGTACAGCTTAACAAGGGCATTGTCGGGCCGGAAAGTGCCAAGCTGCTGGGTTCACTGCTCATTGGGCAGCTTTGGGCACTGGCGCTGGGCAGGGCGGCTGTCCCGCCGGAAAAGCGGCATATTGTATCAGTATACATCGATGAGGTGGCAGATTATCTGCGCTTACCCGGGGATTTGTCCGACGCGCTCTCACAGGCGCGAGGACTTTCCGTTGGACTCACCCTTGCCCATCAATACCGGCACCAGCTTCCGGTCAATCTCCGTGCAGCCATTGATGCCAATGTGCAGAACAAGATTGCCTTTACACTTGGTGCAGCCGATGCCCGCGATATGGCGGCGATGGCGCCGGAGCTGGATGCGGAGGATTTTATGCAGCTGCCAAGATACAGCGTGTATGCCAATCTCCAGCAGGGCGGAAAAAGCACCGGCTGGCTGTCGGGTAAAACCAACCCGCCGAGCGAAGCGATACGCTCCGCTCATGAGCTTAAGGCCAAAAGCATGGCGGCTTATGGCAGGGACGCCGGTGAGGTTGAAAGAGAATATTTGAGCGTAATCGGATTTGTAAACAGAGACGATAGCAAACCGCCGGATGAAGCCTTTGGGCGGAGAAAGCGAGGCGAAACATGAGAAATCCAACCTATCCTGCCGCTATTCCCATCGCGTCGAGGAACAGTGCGGGAAAAGCCTGTATGCTCCGCATTCTCCCTGTTAAATGCGGATATGACTACACTGCTGCCCTTTGGTCGCAATGTACAAACCGAGGGCGGTGAAGACATGAAAGAATATATCACAAAAAACGCACTATTGGCGTTGGAGAAAAAACTCAGCGAGAGGGATTTTGTGATGCTGAAAACCCTCCGTGAGTACCGCTATATGGCTACCCATCATTTTCGGAGATTGTATTTCACCGAGTCAGCGAGTGAGCTTGCGGCCATTCGTACCACGAACTATGCGCTTGCCAAGCTGCGTGATTATGGGCTCATTGCGCCGTTCGCCAGAAGAATCGGAGGAATACGGGCGGGTTCCGGTATGCATGTGTGGGCGATGTCTCCCGGCGGTGCCAGGCTTCTTGCCATATGCGAGCGCAACGAGGATGTGCCGAGAAAACGCAGCCATGAGCCGTCACTCGCTTTTCTGGAGCATACGCTGGCGGTCTCGGAGGTGTTTGTCCGGCTGAGAGAAATGACGGGAGCTGGTAGGTCATCCCTGCTTGCCGCCACGAATGAACCCGGCTGCTGGCGCAGCTATTTCGGTGCGGGCGGCGCAGTAAAAACACTCAAGCCGGATATGTTCGCCGTTACCGCTTCTGGCGAGTACGAAGATAACTGGCTGCTGGAGCTTGACCGCAACACAGAATCACCGTCGACTGTTCTCAAAAAATGCAAGCAATATATCGCCTATTACAAAACCGGCGTCGAGCAGCGCAAATACGGCGTGTTCCCTTGTGTGGTCTGGATTGTGCCGGATCAAAAAAGGCGGGCGGCACTTGAGCGCCATATCCGCAAAGGCATATCTGAGAAAGAGTCCAAGCTGTTCCTTGTCATTGTGATGGACGAGCTGGAGAATTTAATCACGAGCGGCTCAGAAAATTTTAACGAAGAAAGGAAGGTATGATGATTCACTTTGTAGGTATGTTTACCCGTGTCGAGGGGTTCTATATCGGCGTGATACCGTTGGGCAATGCGCTTAGAGAACGAGGGCTGTCGCCATGAAAATTCTCCCGAAAACAAGCGTTTTTCTCTGCGAAAGGACTTGGCTCCTGCCGCGAGAGTACGGTAAAATATATAGTAGGAAAGGAGGCTTTTCATGGAACATACAAATATGACAATGGGTGAAAACCCGGTAAACGCGATGTTTACGCCTAAAAAGGCAATATCCTATCTCCGCGTTTCCACGCCGGGGCAGGCGGCTCGCGGGCGCGGTGCGTCAGAGGGATTTTCCATCCCCGCCCAGCGTGAAGCAAACAAGAAAAAAGCAGCGTCTATCGGCGCGATTATTGTAAAAGAATTTGTAGACAGAGGAACATCGGCAAAGTCGGCGGATCGCGGGGACTTGCAGAAGATGCTCACCTACATCAAAGAAAATGATGTGGATTATGTCATCATCCACAAGATTGACCGTCTGGCCCGAAACCGCGAGGACGATGTGGATATTATGCGAGTGCTCAGAGAGCGTAATGTCAAGCTGGTTTCCACCAGTGAAGCCATAGACGATACACCACAGGGTATGCTGCTCCACGGCATTATGGCGTCTATCGCTGAGTTTTATTCCCTCAACCTTGCCAACGAGGTTATGAAGGGCTTGGAACAGAAGGTGAAAAATGGCGGCACAGTCAGCAAAGCGCCCCTTGGCTATCGGAATGTGCGCGGTACGGATGAAAAGGGATATGAGTTCCGTACCGTTGAACCGGATGAAGAACGCGCGCCGCTGGTTCGGCTGGCGTTTGAGATGTACGCTACCGGCGATTGGACTACAAACAGCTTGGCGGAATATCTGGCGGCAAGGGGCCTCATCACTAGGGCCACACCACGGGTTCCGTCAAAACCCATCAACAAAAGCATTCTCAATAAGGTGCTGATAAACCCTTATTACAAAGGCATGGTGCGGTTTAACGGCAAATACTATCCAGGCACTCATGAGCCTTTAGCAGACGAGGAAACGTGGCAAAAGGTACAGGATGTGCTGTCCAGCCATGTCTGCGGGGAGCGGGAACGCGTCCACCAGCATTTTCTCAAAAGCACCGTGTATTGCGGCGGCTGCGGCTCCCGCCTGATTATCCAATACGCAAAATCAAAAAACGGCCTGCATTATCCCTATTTCTCATGCAGGGGACGACACGCGAAGGTCACCGACTGCAAGCTAAAATCCATTCTGATTGATGATGTGGAGCAGTTGGTTGAACGGCTGTATGATAATATCTCACTTAAGCCGGAGGCCAGGGCAGAATTGGAGGCGTGGATCACGGCGGAAATCGACAAGGCAGCAGGAGCTTTTGAGGTGGAACAGCGGGAACTGGAGTTGGAAAAAGACAAGCTGGAGCGCAAGCAGAAAAAACTGCTTGAAACCTATTACGTCGATGCGATTCCATTGGACTTGTTCAAGACGGAGCAGGATGCGCTCAAAACGGCGCTCTACTCTATTGAAAGCCGCATCTCCGCTCATACCACCCATTATGATGAGGTGAAAGCCAAGCTCGGCAGCGCTTTGGAACTCATTGAGAATTGTGGTGTAGCGTATAGAAAAGCGCCGGATAACATCAAGCGGGCGTTTAATCAGGCAATATTTGAGAAAATACTTATTGGCGGCGGTGAAGATAATGTTGTAGCCATGCCGCAGTACGCCTCACCTTATCATCTGATTTTTGAACCGCTTAGAAACGTAAATGTAGAAGAAGACGCTGATGTAGCCGCCGTTTCCACAGATGAGCAAAGCGATAGCCCTGTCACAAAAGACAGGGCTATCCGCCTGATCGATTTCTTTCGGAATGGAAGAAACACCGACCAATCACATTTTTTTGGTCGGTGTTTCACTAAGGACTTTTTGGTGGAGACGAGGGGATTCGAACCCCTGGCCTATGCGTTGCGAACGCATCGCTCTACCAACTGAGCCACGCCCCCAAGCCAAGGAATACTATACACCAGCCGGCTAAAAAATGCAAGAGCTATTTTGTTTAAATCTATATAAATTGATTAGATCTTGTTAATCCGCTGTTTCAAGCCTTAAATAATACTCCTCAAGCGTAAGCCTGTTTTTGTATATATAGGCCGCTATATCCTTGCCCACATATCTGAAATGCCACGGCTCAAAGATTATTCCCGTTATATAAGCTTTTTCGTCGGGATACCTGTGGATAAAGCCAAAGCGGTGCGCATTGCTTATAAGCCATTGCCCCTGCTCAGAGTTAAAATCCCTTATCACTCCCGAACCGCAGGCGCCCAAGTCGAACGCGAGCCCGGTCAGATGTTCGCTTGCCCGGGGATACGCTGTAGATAAAGGAACGCTGAGGTCGCTGCCGTAGCCTGGAGTCTCCTTTTGCTTAATCTCCCACAACACAAGCTGTTCGCGGTAAGTTCTATAAGCGTCTTCAAGATAAAATCCGGTGATACCGTTCAGCCTAGCCTCCGTTAGCATATCCTTTAGCGCCTCAACAGCCTCCCTGTTGGCCATTTCGTCCTCATTCCTCAATGTCAGCAATTCAGGATTAATGTAATTTCTTATCCGCGCAAGATTGCTTGGTATAAAATTTTCATCAAGTTGATTGTCCACATTCACCAATATGGATGTATATCCGTCCGGTGTTGGCACGCCAGCGCTATAGCCAACGGTATCTCCCGCCTTTGTCTCAATCGGTACGCTCGATGCACGGGGCGTGTTCGCAGGGGTTTTATCCGCGGAATTTTCTATGGTAAGCTCGATCGCAGCACCGGAAGACCCAAAAGAAAAGCCGCTGCTGCATCCCGACAGCAAAGACGGGATCAGCATCATGGCAACCGCTGCAAAAATTTTGACCCTAATACGCATAAACCATACCTCAATGTATTTTATCTTACGTTGATTCTATCATTATATATGGACAAGCATTGTTAATAAAGTGTAAATTGAAAAAACCGGCAATGTTTTTAAAACCGGGCTATAGTAGATAATTTATAAATCATTCAAAAAGCCTTTGATATAGGTCCATATACGCCCTTGCAGAGGCCCCCCAGCTAAAGTCCTGGGCCATTGCCCTTGACACCAGTCCGCCCCATACAGGTCCATCTTCATAGCATTCACATGCTCTGATAACTGCCCCCAGCATATCATCGGAGGAGTATTGAGAAAATGTAAAGCCCGTCCCTTCACCTATAAATGCGTTATATGGCTCAACGCTGTCCTTTAATCCACCTGTCTCCCTAACGATTGGCAGCGTTCCATACCGCATGGCTATCAGCTGGGATATTCCGCATGGTTCGTACATCGACGGCATAAGGAACATATCCGCCCCACCATATACCATTCGAGCCAGGCCCTCATTCTGTTCAGAAAGGTATGCTATCATATTCGGCCTTAAATCCGCCATGCGCCTGAACAGCGCCTCATACCTCGCTTCACCTTTTCCCAGCACGGCCAGCTGAATATTAAGGCCAAGGACCCTGTCGGCCGCCTGCGCTATCAGCGAAAAGCCCTTTTGCTCCGTTAGCCTCGAAACAATGCCTATCAGAGGTATATCCGGTCTTTCATACAATCCCAGCCTTCGCTGCAGCGAAGCCTTGGTAAGCTGCTTCCCGCTCTGATCATCAGCGGTATAGCCGGCGGGCAGTTCATTATCGGTGGATGGGTTATATTCATCCATATCTATCCCGTTCATGATGCCGCTGAGCGCAATGCTCCTGCTTCTAAGCAGACCGTCAAGGCCCTCTCCATATGCGGGGGTTTGTATTTCATTCGCGTATGTAGGGCTTACAGTATTTACTGCATCAGAATATGCGATTCCCGCCTTCATAAAGCTTGCTTTGCCGTAATATTCTATTCCATCTGGCACAAAGTGCTCGGGTCCTATATTGAGCAGGTCATGTACATACGCCCAGTCGAACACTCCCTGATATCTTAGGTTGTGTATGGTAAACAGGGTTTTGACGCCCTTATATTTATAGTGATTCAAATATTGGGTTTTTAAAAGCAGGGGCACCATGCCCGTATGCCAATCATTGCAGTGTATCACATCAGGGCGCATGCGCAGATGCTTTATCGATTCCAATGCAGCGCGGCAAAAAAATGCGTATCTTTCCGCCTCATCCGCTCCGGAACCATAGATATAATCCCTGTTGAAATAGTAATCGTTTTCGATAAAGTAGCAGCGGATATAATTCTTCGTTAATCCCCTCACAACGCATGGCTGCTTGCGCCACCCCAGCTCTACGGTAAACTCAGCCAGGACCTTCATTCGCTTTTTATACTTTTCATCAATTTGCCCATACAGCGGCATCATCAGCACCGGCTTAATGCCCTCAGTCCTAAGCGCGCGCGGGAGCGTGCCCGCTACATCGGCAAGACCGCCTGTCTTAATGAATGGGGTTGCTTCGGATGAAAGAAATAAGGCTTTCATGATCTACCTCCAAGCACATTAATGTATGTACACAAACCCTTTTTAAAGGCTTTAATCAGACTAAACTGTCATTCCCTTTCTTAATACGACAGGGAAGCTGTTGTGCCCGGAAAGCCGCCTTCCCCGCTTAATTACAACGCCTTTATCGGTTATTACGTAATCTATGTCGCAGCCCTCCTGAACGTCTGTAGCCTGCATAATAATTGAGTTCCTGACAACAGCTCCCTCGGCGATTCTTACGCCCCTGAACAGGATGCTGTTCTCCACCGTTCCCTCAATAACACAGCCGTCTGCTATGAATGAATTCCTCACCTTCGAGTTGCAGCCATAGCGCGCGGGCACCTCGTCTTTAACCTTTGTATATATCGGATGGTCGGGATTGAATATATCGGCCCTGACCTCGGGCTTCATAAGGTCCATATTGTGCCCGTAATAAACGTTAATGGAGCTTAAACGGGCAACATAGCCGTCATACCTGTAACCGTATATTTTGAGCGTATTGACCTTCTTTATAAGGATATCCCTGATAAAATCATGGCTGGCATGTGCAGCGGCTTCCTCCACCAGATACTCAAGCAGCGTTTTTTCAAGTATCATTACATCGCATGACTGATGAGTGGTTTTGGGCCTGTACGGGTCTATCTCCAGATCGTTAACACGTCCGTCCGCATTCAAGCTTAACCTCAAGTCGTCGAACTGGTCGTCTGAGTTGAAGCTTTTTTCATCGTCATACATTATTGTTATATCCGCGCCTTTTTGTATATGGTATTCTATCATATCATCATATGTTGTATTATATATTGTATGGCTTCCGGTAAGTATGCAGTATCTCTGTGCGCTTCGCCTCACGTAACCCATAACGGAACGGAGAGCGTCGACCGTACCCCTATAGATACCCGTATTCTCCTTGGTCACAAACGGAGGGAGGATGAACAGCCCGTCCCGCTTTCGGTTCAGATCCCATTCCTTGCCCGTGCCCAGGTGATCCATCAGTGAATGATAGTTCCTCTGGGTTATAAGTCCCACATTGGATACTCCGGAATTAACCATGCATGACAGCACAAAATCTATGCAGCGGTATCTCCCGCCAAACGGCACGGCCGCTATTGAGCGCGAATATGTCAATTCCCTTAGCTGCATGTTGGATTCGCCGGTATATATAAGCCCAAACGCATTGCCAGTCATATGATCACACCTCCTTTAGCAAGTCAAGCGTCCGCTGAACAACGATCATTCCCGTGGGCACCCTCTTTTTTGCCGGAATGCTTATCGCATTGCCAATAAGGGTTATATCCCCCGTCAGCGTATTGTCAAACTGCGGATCGCCGTCAAGGCAAGTAGCGCCAACAACAGCGTCATTGCCTATCACAGCGCCCTCCCCTAAGATAGTTTTCTTTACGCGCGCTCCCCGCTTTACAACGCTGTTATGCATTATAACCGAATCCTCCACGACAGCGCCCTCCTCAATAACCGCTCCCGCGAACAGCACGCTGTGCTTTACAGCGCCATAAACTACGGCGCCCTCAGGAACTATTGATTTTTGAATTACCGCTTCAGCGCCCGCATAGTGGGGAGGCATTATTGCGCTGCGGCTGTAGATTCTCCAATTATTATCATACAGGTCCAGCTTTGGCGGCTCGTCGAGAAGATCCATGTTCGCGTCCCAAAGGCTCTGTATTGTACCAACGTCCTTCCAGTAGCCCTTGAAGTTATACGCATACATATTGCATCCGCTTTTCAGCATGCTGGGTATTACGTTTTTCCCAAAATCATTTTGTGAGTCAGGGTCTTTAGCGTCTTCGGCCAGGTAACGCTTGAGCACGTCCCATGAAAATATGTATATTCCCATCGACGCCCTGTCGCTCTTGGGCGCCCTGGGCTTCTCCTCAAATTCAATTATCCGCTCGTCCCC
>CAYSKA010000015.1:0-15460 GCA_964431505.1 uncultured Oscillospiraceae bacterium | reverse complement strand
GTCCGCAGGGTTTGGCTTAACAATCTCGGATAACCTGAAAACTCCTGTGGAAGAGCCGTCGGAATAGCTCATACATACCCAAGAACCGTTTATATAGTCAAACGCTTCCTTGAATTTATCGTAAGCTGCTGTATGAACTTTAAAATTATGGCCTCTGAACTCAATCGATGTGATATACCTGTTATACCATTCGTCGTCAATATAGATTCGGCGTGACGCCTTTTCCCTCAGCTTATACCTAAACAGGAAAGAATCATCACCAATAAGCTCATAAAGGGCCTCGTATCCCGTCGTATGGATTTTATCCCTGGTCAGCGTAACCCATTCGCTTACGTTAAAATTTGCCCTCCACAGAACCACGTCGGTTTCAGCTCCGTTAGAGCATATCAGCTCAATCCTCTTCTCGCCAAGCTTTAACCTGGAAAATGACGCCATACTATTCAAGCTGCCCTCATATCCGTTAAGGGAGTATTCCAATGCGCCCATATCGCTTTGGCGGGCGGAGACCTCAATCTCCATGCTGTTTTCACTAGTATTCCATACGACTAATTTTACCTCTGTTATCGGATGGGCGCTTACTATCTTTCCTTCAATGCTGAAAGACTGGCCAAGCACTATAGCCGCGCCTTCCCGCAGCATACGTTCCCACTTAAACTCAATGGTATTTGAGTCTTTATCAAATAGTTCAACAGGCGTTGGGGTAGGCTGCATTGGATTGTACTTTCCGGCGTCATGGGTGCCGTCATTGTGCGAGGGAGATATGACAGGCGCATATGTAGGCATTACTATGTCATACGACCTTTGCGTTGTATCAGCACCAGAGGGGATATCCGTTTCGTTCTTTTCCGCGCAGCCGGTTGCTGTTAGCAGTAAAATAGCCGCGATAACGCCTGTTAACCTTTGTTTCATCTAATTATCTCCCTCAATGTCGTCTTTTGTTTTATTAGCGCGATAGACGTTCCTTTATTTAGTATAATGGCTTTATATATACATAAACAAGCGGGTTAGTCATTGTTTACAGATTGTTAAAACATACATTCTATGAATTTACGCCTGCGGCGCCATATTTATGGCCTTTTTATATGATTCATGATATAATATTCCCTAACCTTGCTAAAAAGGAGAATTGATGGATGGATATGTATAAGGCAATATCCGATCTAGTCACCGTCAATGGCGTAACCGGCCACGAAACGGCCGTTTCCGAAGTGGTGGAGGAATACTTCAGGCGCTTCACGGACGACGTGTGGCATGACGTTTCCGGCAACACGTTCGCGCGCATCGGAACCGGCAGGCCGGTTGTTATGATCATTGCTCATATGGACGAAATCGGAATGATGGTAACGGATATTGAGGATAACGGCATGCTCCGTATCCGCTCCGTGGCCGGAGTTGATCCAAGGGTCCTGCCTGGATCCGAGGTAGTGGTCCACGGAGTTGAAACGTTGAAGGGCATAGTCGGCGCTGTCCCCCCTCACCTTATAACGGGCGGAACCGACGCAGCATACAAGATGGACGACCTTTGCTGCGACGTCGGGCTTGATCCCAAGCGCGTAAAAGAATCGGTAAGGGTTGGCGATATAGTTACCTTTGCTCTTGAGGCTCCGCTAAAGCTGAAAAACGATTTGATAGCCGGCAAGACGCTTGACGACAGGGCGTTGGTCGCATGCATGTTTAGATGCGCCGAAATCCTGGCAAGCCGTAAGCTGGCGTGCTCAGTGGTGCTTTGCGCATCCACGCAGGAGGAGTGCGGAGGGCCTGGCGCCGGCGTAGGCGCGTACAGCGTAGAGCCCGATATGGCTATAATTCTCGACGTAACCCATGCCGACCAGCCCGGCATCGACTCGCTCGACGCCTGCGCTATCGACAAGGTGGCCGTCTGCCGCGGGGGCAATATACACCCAAGGATAGCGGATATGCTGTTCGACGCTGCAAACGAGCTTAATATCGCGGCAGAAACCGAAATTGCAATGGGCTTCTCGGGCACGGACGCCGACTTTGTGCAGATGTCCCGGCGCGGCGTTCCTACAGGCCTTGTATCTCCGCCTGTAAAATATATGCACACAACGGTCGAGACTTTGAGCCTGGACACGCTTGAAAAGACTGCAAAGGTGGTTTCCGAGTTTATAGCCCGAATCACATCCGACTGGGAGGAAAAACTATGCTTGGACGATTAAAGGAACTTACTGAGGTAAATGGCGTAAGCGGCGATGAGGGCCAGGTGCGCAGATATATCAAAAATATCGTATCTCAATATGCCGACGAGGTATGGACGGACGCGATGGGCAACCTGTATGCGCATAAGAAAGGCGCTAAAAGGCGTATAATGGCCTGCGCGCATATGGACGAGGTTGGCATGATGGTCCGCGGCATACGCGACGACGGGCTCATAGCTTACACTGCCGCAGGGATTGACCCGCGGGTCGTACCCTCAAAGCGGGTGGTTATAGGCAAAGACAAGGTACCTGGTATCATAGGTTCAAAGGCGATACACATCCAGAGCCGTGAAGAATTTGAAAAAGCTTATAAGCATAAACAACTTTACATTGATATTGGCGCCAAGGACAAGGCTGACGCTCAAAAATACGTCAAGCTGGGAGATTATATTTCCTTTGTTACCGAATTCAGCGAATTCGGCGAAGGGCTTATAAAGGCAAAGGCGCTGGACGACAGGGTTGGATGCGCCATAGTTATGGAACTTTTGAAAAACAGCTACGACTGCGACTTCTACGGCGTATTTACCGTGCAGGAAGAATTGGGGTTAAGGGGCGCGAGGACGGCTGCATACAATGTAAAGCCGGAGCTGGCGCTTATACTTGAGGGTACGACGGCCAACGACATGCCTGAAACACAAGGGCATCAATGGGTTACCCGTGTTGGAAAGGGCGCCGCTATATCGTTTATGGATGGAGGAACTATCACGAGGCCTAGGATGTTCAGCGAACTTAAGAACTGCGCGCAGAGTAACGGCATTGCTTGGCAGATACGCCAGGGTACGCGCGGCGGCACCGACGCGGGACGGATCCATCTGTCAAACGGAGGAATAATTACCGGCGGCATTTCCGTACCCTGCAGATATATTCACTCGCCGGCGTGCGTTGCCTCCATCAGCGATTTTAACAGTGCATACATGCTGGCGGACCGTTTTTTGGCGGAAAAGCGCTTTGACAGCGTGCTGGACAATGTTCAAAACGTATAAATAGCCAGTAAAAGGAGAATTGACCAATGTTTAAAGATATGTTGAAAGAGATTCTGGCGGCTTATGGAGCAACGGGCCGCGAACAGACGGTAAGCGACGTAATTAAGGCATATGTTGCGCCCCATGCGGATGAGGTATATAACGACGTAATGGGAAACCTTATTGCAATCAGGCGCGGCACTTCCGGTAAGAAGATAATGCTCAGCGCACACATGGATCAGATCGGCCTGATCGTATGCGACATAGATGAAAGAGGGTTCCTTCGGGTTTCCAATGTTGGCGGAGTCAGCCCAATCGTAAGCGCAGCGCGCGAAGTTGTATTTGAAAATGGCGTTCGCGGTGTGGTATATTTTGAAACCGAAAAGGCGGGAATAGACAAAGCTAATCTCTCCACCTTATTCATTGATATCGGCGCCGAGTCATACGACGAAGCAGCGGCCAAGGTTCAGATCGGCGACGTTGCGGTTTACGCCACCAACTTTGTCGACATGGGCAAACGGTTTGCGTGCGGCGCGCTGGACGACAGGGTATGCTGCGCCATAGTCGCCGAAAGTTTCATGACGGCGGCAAGCGAACACGACATATACGCCGTATTTACCGTGCAGGAGGAGGTTGGCCTTAGAGGCGCCACAACGGCGGCTTACGCCATCTCCCCGGACTTTGGAATCAATCTTGACGTTACGCTTACAGGAGATACGCCAAAATCATCCCGCATGTCGGTGAAGCTTGGCGCCGGCCCCACAATAAAGGTTATGGATTCATCCTCTATCATTCCAGTATTCGTCCGCCGGTTTATGGAGGAAGTAGCCAGGGAAAACGATATCCCCGTTCAGAATGAGGTGCTGAAGGCGGGCGGAACCGATGCTGGAGCTGTGTTAAGGACAAAGGGCGGAATACCGGCGTGCTGCGTTTCAATACCCACGCGCTATGTTCACACCCCTGTAGAAACAGCGGATATGGACGATTGCCTAAATGCCGTCAAGTTTGTTAACGCAATGATGGCTAAAAAGGAGCTTCCTAAGCCGTAGAGTACATTGTAAATAATTTTGATAAAACGGCGCGCAGACGCTGCGCCGTTTTTCTTTATGCCGTAGGGTATTGCCAGCACGATATAAGGATCTTTTAAAAAGCATATATCCAGTTCGACACGGAAACGTTTACCCATACATGTGGGGCAAAGGCTTAACAAGGAAGCCTTTTAGGTATTAAAGCTGTTTCCTGTATGCCGGCTCGCTAAATACGAACTAAAACTGATTCGAATAGACAAAAAAGCGGTTGACGGTTAAATTATAAACCGTTATACTGATAAACGGTTAATTGTTAAACGTGATAGTAATTAAAGGGGGTATGAGAATGGACAGGAGCGTCCGGTGTGTTGTCTATAGGATGAGCCGCCTGGAGGTGCTTAGAAAGATCAGGCTTAGAAGCGCCCTTAAGGGGCTGGGGCTTCATTTTAAGCAGCCGCCAATACTCGAATATGTTATGAAGAACGATGGCTGTACTCAAAACGATATAGCTGAAGCCCTTCACGTTACGCCCGCATCCATAGCAACAAGCACAAAGCGAATGCAGAACGCAGGGCTGATAACCAAAAGGGCGGATGAGACAAATCTAAGATGCAACCGGCTCACCCTTACAGACAGGGGCATAGAGCTAGCCAAAATGAGCAGAAGCAAATTCGACAGCGTTAACGAAATCATATTTGATGGTTTTTCAGAGGATGAGCTTGAGCTTTTTGCTAATATGCTTGACAGGATGCTTGCTAATATTTCAGATGGCAGCGCATATGAGTTGGATTTGAGGCAGCTGATTGCTATCGAAGAGGAATTGAGTGGGGAGGAATGCGATATATGATACGTAAACTGCTTCCATATGCAAAGGGGTATGGATTTAAATCAGTTTTAGCGGCAATAACAATAGTAGTTGAAGTTCTTCTTGAAGTATATATACCCTTTATAATGAAGGATGTAATTAATATCGGCATAGCTAACGGCGATATAAGCTACATAATACAGCGGGGCCTTTTAATGATAGGGCTGGCGGTTTTTTCGCTGGGTTTCGGCGTACTAAGCGCGCGTTTGGCAGTGGTAGCCAGCACTGGCTTTGCTAAAAATCTCCGTAAAGGGTTGTTCTACAAGGTGCAGGACTTCTCTTTCAAGAATGTGGATAAATACAGCACCGCCTCTCTGATAACGAGACTAACCACGGATGTTACCAACATACAGCAGGCATTCATGATGAGCATCAGAATGCTGATCCGAGCTCCCGTGATGCTGGTAAGCGCTACTGTAATGGCAACGGCCGTAAGCGGCGAAACCGGCGTTGTATTTGTATTTGCCATACCGGCGCTCGCCATTTCAATGGGCGTTATAAGCATAATGGCATTTCCCCGCTTTCAGGCAATGCTTAAAAAATACGACAGGATGAATGCGCGGGTTCAGGAAAACCTTACTTCCATGCGCGTAGTAAAGGCGTTTGTGAGGGGAAATTATGAGTCAAGCGAGTTTTATACTTCGGCTACCGAAGTAACCAAGGCGCAGGTTAAGGCTGAAAGGCTGCTGGTGCTTAACTCGCCGATTGCACAGATGGTGCTTTACATATGTATGATTGCAACCTGCTGGATCGGGGGAAACGCCATAATTGCCGGCACCATGCAGACGGGCGACCTTATGAGCTTCATTAGCTATATCTCACAGATACTCAGCTCAATCATGATGATAACTATGGTATTTGTTAACCTGGTTATGTCAAAGGCCTCCGCAAACCGTATACTAGAGGTGATCGACGAGTCGATCGATATAACCGACGATGAATCTGACAAAAGCCTTAGGGTTCCCGACGGATCCATTGAATTTAGAAACGTATCGTTCAGCTACTCGGGCGATAGGGATACCAGCACCCTGATTGACATCAGCCTTAAAATCCAGGCTGGCGAAACGGTTGGAGTCTTCGGAGGTACGGGATCGTCTAAAACAACGCTGGTACAGCTGATACCAAGACTGTACGACGCAGATTCGGGCAGCGTAATCGTTGGCGGTCACGACGTGCGTGAATACAGCATTGAAAGCCTGCGCGAGGCGGTTTCTATGGTTCTGCAAAAAAATGTGCTTTTTACAGGTACAATAAAGGATAACCTTCTTTGGGGCGATCAGTCGGCTACGGATGAGGAGATAATAGAGGCCTGCAGATCCGCTCAGGCCGAGGAGTTCATAGAGAACATGCCTGACAAATATGATACCGAGCTTGGTCAGGGCGGCGTAAACGTGTCCGGCGGACAAAAACAGCGGCTTTGTATTGCAAGAGCTCTTCTTAAGCATCCAAAAATTATCATCCTGGATGATAGCACCAGCGCGGTAGATACGGCGACGGACGCCAAAATACGCAGCGCTTTTAGGGAAAAACTGTCCAATACCACGACCATAATTATTGCCCAGCGCATAACATCGGTTATGGATTCGGATAAGATCATAGTCATGCATGAGGGCCGGATAAATGCCATTGGCACTCACGATGAGCTAATGCGCTCAAATGAGATATATAAGGAAGTATATAATTCTCAGCAAAAGGGGGTGGCGTAATATGGAAAAGGCTAACAGACCCACTGGCGGCCGCGACGCAAACAAATTCCGGCGCCCCAAGAACACCAAGGCGGCAATAGGCAGAATATTCTCCTACATGTCCGGATACAAGATTAGGATGTCGCTCGTTGTAATTGGCATAATACTCTTTGCCGGCACCAATATAATGGGAACCTATCTTTTAAAGCCGATAATAAACGAATATATTGTGCCGTTTATTGGCCAGCAGGATGTGGATTTCAGCGGCTTTATCGGGATTCTTATGCTGATGGGGGCGGGATACCTGGTAGGCGTATTAGGAATGTATATGTATCAGCGCATAATGGTAACAGTGTCCACCGGAACGCTGCTCAAGCTTCGCAAGGATATGTTTGATCATATGCAGAAACTGCCGGTCAAATTCTTTGACCAGCGAACCCACGGTGAGATAATGAGCCGATATACGAACGATATAGACGCTATGCGCGAGCTATTAAGCCAGGGCATACCTCAGCTTATAAACTCATCAATTCGGGTTACCGGCGTTTTCATCATGATGATCGTTATAAGCCCGATTCTTACCCTTCTAGCGGTTGTAATGCTGGCTATAATGATGCTTGTAGTAAAGGTGCTGATGAAAAAAAGCGGTTTTTATTTCAGGAGGCGCCAGAAAGCGCTGGGTGAAGTAAACGGTTATATTGAGGAAATGATAGAAGGGCAGAAGGTGGTTAAGGTCTTTTGTCATGAGGAAGGGGTTAGAAAGGACTTTGACGTATTGAATGTGGAAGTTGAAAGCGCAACCGCTTCCGCCAACACATGGGCTTCCATACTTATGCCCATAATGGGCAACCTCTCGCATTTCCACTATGCCGCATCAGCAGCCATCGGCGGGCTTATGGCCATCGCCGGCATGCTTGATATAGGCTCCATTGCGTCGTTTCTGCAGTATTGCAGGCAATTTTCAATGCCTATAACCCAGCTTTCGCAGCAGTTCAACTCCGCAATGAGCGCTCTTGCCGGAGCTGAACGCATATTCGAAATCATAGACACTCCTGTAGAAGACGACGATGGGGTTGTCACGCTTGTAAATGCCAGAGAGGGGTTAAGCAAAACGCTGACTGAATGCTCAGAGCGCACAGGAATATGGGCATGGAAAGTCCCTGACGCTTCGGGCGGATTTAAGCTTATTGAAGTAAAAGGAAGCGTACAGTTAAAGGACGTTACTTTCAGTTATGATAGGGAAAAAGTGGTGCTCCATGACGTTTCACTTTACGCAAAGCCTGGACAGAAGATAGCGTTTGTAGGTTCCACTGGAGCCGGCAAGACAACAATAACAAACCTTCTCAACAGGTTTTACGACATACAGGAAGGCGAGATAACCTATGATGGGATACCTATAAAAACTATCAGGAAAGCGGATTTAAGGCGTTCGCTTGCGATGGTGCTGCAGGATACCCATCTATTTACCGGTACTGTTATGGAAAACATACGCTATGGCAAACTTGACGCGACGGATGACGAAGTTATTGCGGCGGCAAAGCTGGCAAACGCCCACTATTTTATCAGTCATCTTCCCCATGGATATGATACGGTGCTTACGGCTGACGGCGCAAATTTGAGCCAGGGACAAAGGCAGCTGATCGCAATAGCAAGGGCCGCCGTGGCGGATCCGCCTGTTCTCATTCTTGATGAAGCTACAAGTTCAATAGATACGCGTACTGAATCGCTGATTGAAAAGGGCATGGACAGACTTATGGCCGGACGAACCGTATTTGTAATAGCTCACAGGCTGTCAACGGTAAGGAATTCAAATGCAATTATGGTATTGGAGAACGGTCGAATAATAGAGCGCGGCGACCATGAGGATTTGCTAAAACAGCACGGAAAATATTATCAGCTGTATATGGGAATGTTTGAGTTAAGTTAAAAGAAAGGACTCAAACAAAGCGCTTCCAACCACGTATTGGAAGCGCTTTCTTCCCTTTTTTTGCATTATTTCAACGCAGGTACATATGCCTCAAATTCAGAAATGCTGCCGTCTGCTAATACTGCGCTAGCCGTAAAATACCATACCGGCAGATAATACCCCTGGCTGTTGACCATATATCCAAGATTACAGCCGGTAATTTCCGCAGATACCGCCTCTATAAACAGCGTATAAGCCCCGCCGCCGTTTATTAGCCTTGAATATGCCTCGTTTTGGGATATTATATGCTTTTTAGCCTCAAGTACCAGGTCAGGGCCATCCTTCCGTATTCTGGTAATTTCGCTTCCCCTTACGCTGACGGTTACCCTGTTGTTATTCAGTATCGGAGCGCCGTCATAGGCCGTAATGTAATACATGTCGTATCCTTCAACGAACCCATCATCGCTTTCAGTCTCAATACAATCGGTCTGCTCATATAATTCGGTAGTAATCAGGTCATTATTTTCAAAGAAAGTTCTGACAAGCTCATCCGCCTGCTGTGCGCTGAGGATTTGAGATTTGTCCGATATAGAGTTTAACGTATATACCCAGCTATGATCAACTGCATATGACAATGACGCGCGCTCGTCCGTAACCATATAACCTCCCCCGTCTGCATAGCTTATCGTGCCATTCGGCATCAGCACATCGCGCAGTTCACCTACGGCCTCAACGGTAGAACGTGCGTGATAAGCGTATATTTCCTCTATAGACCCGCTTTTGTCAAGTCCTATGGACAGGGTTATATCATCCGGCAAGGGCACATCGCTCTTGAAAAGTGAGAGGTCCGCATATCCTTTGCCGAAATCAATGATTAAGATTAGGGAAATACCTAAATAGACCGCCGAACAGATTATCCATGCAGCAATTCCTTTGCCCTTGTTTGGAACTGGCATCATCAAACTGTTGAAAACTGGAGTTTTTTGAATCAGCCTGGCTATTATTACATACACCCCTGTTCCAACCGCCATTCCGATTCCCGCAAGCAGGTATTCATCGGTAATGAATGGCTGGCCCGTAATGATCTGCCTAAGGTTAAATAGCAGAGATACCATTATGCCGGTTATCAGCGAACCAATAACTCCAATTCCAGGGAAGGCCGCCATATAGAAGAATCCCGCTATAGCGAATGGGCCTGCATACCTTAAAAGATCGTTGAGGACAGCCGTATAGCCATACTCCGATATTTCAAAAACCTTGTAAAAGGGCATATAAACCGATACGGCGGCGGTTTCATAATTCAGCTTTATTAGCCATGCTGAAAATAAACCCGCAAAAAACAATATCATCGATATGATTCGGGCAAAAGGCGTTTTATTCCTTTTCATTATAATTGATATGCACACGCATAGCATTGCTGTGATAACCGCAGCTACAATAATCAATAACGCGTTTGGCAATGAGATGGCCTCCTATACATATATAATTTAATTATAGCATGCATGCTTAAAATATGGCAAACAGATACGCGAATTATTCGGACTATTGTGATTTGGATGCCTACAATGTGATTAATCCTGTGTAGCAAGCAAAACATCCTGTGTAGCAAGCAAAACAACGCTTGATTATACAATAAAACAATGCTATAATGCTTTGGATGCTAAGTTTTGGTCAGTTTTTATATATGTAACATAAAATCCGACTGGATTTTGCATCGGGGATCACTATCAGGTGACCATAACAGGGCGTCACTCAGAAAGTCATGATACGCGAAACCCTTTAAACAGTAGAGTATTGATTTTTCGGCGTTTCTGAAGCAGGCCGAAAGTAAACGCTTTGCTGTGGCCCTAGCCCCATCCGCCGTATTGGCGGCAATAAGCGCCTTGAATTAGTCGGTCAGGGCAAAGGAGATCACATGGGATTTTCTACGCTGTGAGTTTTAGGTTGTTTGGCTGAAAATCGCATTACAATCACATATTTGGAGAGTTGTCCGAGCGGTCGAAAGCGCAGCACTCGAAATCATGTTACTTGCTCCGAAAACTGAATAATTATTACATGGAAGCGTATCGAAGTGGTCATAACGAGCCGCACTCGAAATCATGTTTTTGTGAATAGAGTTTCGCCGTTTATGCAATAAATTGAATATGGAGCGGTATCGAAGTGGTCATAACGGGGCTGACTCGAAATCAACTCAGTTCAGTGTCCATCCTATCGCCGCAAACCCGCATGAATACAGGGTTTGTGCAGTTTCAGAAAGCAAGAAAACAGAGCCAATGCTCACAGCTTGCTCACAGTTATTCAAACAAGTAAATAGTTGCTTTTTCGTCGGGAAACCGATTGAAAATACATGGAGAAGTATCGAAGTGGTCATAACGGCCCTCACTCGAAATCGTGTAAGCCGAAACGCACCCTATCCCCAAGCGCCCTGCATCCATGCGGGTTTGCGGTATATTCTTACTTTGCGAATCAGCGTATTTCTACGCTTTTTCTACGCTTTGCAAAAGGTCTGATTTTTTCTACCGGAAGCAAGGCAATAAATTCAATATGGAGCGGTATCGAAGTGGTCATAACGGGACTGACTCGAAATGTTCTTCCCACTTGGTTGGCCGCGAACGCCAATTCCCTTTGTTTTCAATGCTTTGCAGACTTTTTGTAAGTTGCATTTCCGAAATTCCTACATTCTTTTGCTTGCATCACCCTGATTTTTATGGTACTTTCAGGGCTGTAAAATTAAATATGGAGAAGTATCGAAGTGGTCATAACGAGAACGACTCGAAATCGTTTGATCGGTTAATAGCCGGTCCGTGGGTTCGAATCCCACCTTCTCCGCCAGAGGCTCTTGAGCGTGTATGTGTTCAAGAGCCTTTTTCTGTCTCTAGGGGTTCTTCCTCAGGGGCAGCCAGCAGTCCGGCAATGCAGTTGGCAGGCTCGTCCATAGCCGAGGTGCTCAAATGAGAATAAATATCCGCCGTGGTGGAGTAATTGGAATGCCCCAGCCAAAGCTGAATTTGCTTCATAGGAACACCGTTGGCTACCAGCATACTGGCACAACCGTGACGCAAGCCATGGTATGTCACCTTTTTCAGGTTGTGCTTCTTGATGAGCTTTGCAAACCCTTCCGTGACATAATCAGGACTGATGACATCGCCGGTGGGGGTAACGCATACACAGTTGCTCCACGTCTTGTTGTAGTGACTACGAAAGGTCTTGCGATATTCCTCCTGCTTCGCCTTGTGGGCGAGCAATGCCTCCCTCACCTGTGGAATCAGCGGCAGGGTGCGGCGGCTGGTATCGGTTTTCATCTCGTCAGAGATAATTACCTTGAGTTTTCCTTTTTCACTCATGACGTAGGCCTTGTGGTCGATGCGGATTTGATTGGTATCGAAGTCCACACTGCTCCACTGGAGTCCGATGGTCTCGCTGCGACGCAGGCCGTAATAAATGCCCAGCAGAATGGGGATGTAGAGCAGCTCTCCTTTTGCAAGCTCCAACAGCTCCGTAGCCTCCTCACGGGTGAAATAGGCGGCGGAATATTTGGCTTTCTTGGGCCTGTCCACCTTGTCCATGGGGTTTCGGGCGATGTGATCCTTTCGCAATGCGTTTTTTAGACAAGCACCGATGATTTGATAGTAGCGCAGCTGGGTGGAGCCGTTGTAGCCATCGTCGGCAATGCTGTCCAGAAAGTCCTCGATGAGCTGTGGCGTCAACGTGCTGATGGTCACCCCCAGCGGGTCAAAAAACCTGTGAATACGGCCTTTCACCATGTTGGTATAACTGGCGTAGGTCATGGGGGCAATGGAGCTCTTTTTGCGCTCCACAAACTTGAGCATGTACTCGCTGAGGAGCATTGAAGTGCCCCGCTGGCGCTCCTCCATGGTGAGCATCCCGGATAGACCGTTTTGGTCGTATTCCGCCTTTCGCTCCTCTAAGATTTTCTGTGCCCGCCGCAGATTGTTTTTCACGGGCAGCCCTGTGGTGCGGCTAATGGGCTTTCGCTTCCCATCCACATAGGCGTTGATGACCGTGTGGTAATAGCCCCCACGCTCCACTAGGAAGCCGGCCACGGGCTTAATAGCTTTCATGAATGATCTCTCCTTTCTTGGCTTTTTTGGTTGTGCCGTTCTTTGTTTGTGCCGATGACGACAGTGTAGCAAAGAAAATGCAGCTTTACGAATGTGCCGGTTCACTGCTCGGCACAGTTGACAGGTCAGCCTGCCTGCCCGATTAAGTATTCGATGAGCCGCAGCTTTGCAATTTTATAGGAACCGGATAGCTTCAGACCAAACAGCTCCCCGCGGTCAATCATTTTATAGACCTGGTGGCGGCCGATGCCCAGAATTTTTGCGGTTTGCTCGGCTGTGAGAATATCGGGATATTCCGTCAACATGAGCTGATAGGCACGTTCTGCTTTTGTCATAGGCAGAGCCTCCTTCCGATTTAATAGTATGTACGATCGCCGCTCTACCCGCATCCCGTTCCTGGCTATGGTTCTCATAGCCGTATGTCCGGTCTTGGTATGCTCTCTTGTAGATACAAGGTAATCGCATACTTCCCCAACCTCGGTATCCAATGCGGGCGGTCATGCTGTTTTCAAGGTTCAATTGTGTAATATTAAATAATTATAATTTAATGTTACACAATTATTGTAAAGCCGATTGCTTTACTTTTCAAGGTGTGTTAAAGTATTTGCGTGGACAATGAAAATACACAGTATGTAAAGGAGCGAACCATGAGCAGTTTCCGTTTGTGTTTGAAAAATGGGGTGGAATATATAGACACTCTTCAAGAGGGCTACTTGGAGCGCAAAGAAGGAAGTTTGCTTGCCGCTTTTTTGGACGTGGATTGGTTATCTCTTGGGAAGGAATGTACTGCTCTAAGAGCAAAAAAACTCAAAGGGATGGGACTATCCATCGAAACCTCAAAGTTGTATCGCAAAATAAAATGTCGGCTTAAACCTATGCACCCTGTTTTGGGCCAGTTTGCACAGGAGTATCTTAACGATCTTCTGTATGATATTTTGAAGGACGCATATGATTTACCGCGATCGACGAGCGAACTGATGGAAATGCAAGAATGGAATTATCTAGTTAATCTGGGGAAAAGCGCAGAGATTGAACCAATTCCAGATCGACTGCCAGATTTGTGCTTAGAACGCATGTGCGTCCGTTTTTATGAAATAGCAGCCCTGAAAGAGGATTTAATTGCAATGATGGATTTTGTGTTTCATCCGAAGGTCTGCTACGAAACATGTTCCTTGATGGAGCGGTACTATTTTTTGAGAGAGCAAAGTACCCGGTATTCTTACTACGACCGAACGCTTTACACAACTATGAGCACAGAGTTTCGTGTTTTGTCGCATGGTGAAGAAGATGAGGACCTTTTTCCCGGGCTGGAGCTTTCGGAGGAAGAACTTGAGGAATTAGAATCGGAAGAACACATCAAGAAAGTAAAGCAGAAGAAGTTGTCTGCATTTACCTTCCAATGTACCCCGCAGATTGAAGCGCTGGCACTTTGGGAGTTTGATGATCTAATCGCAAACAATTTGCGCATGCGTCGGTGCGACTACTGCGGACGCTACTTTATTCCGTATTCTGCCGCAAATTGCTACTGTGACCGCCCGGTGAAAGGCAGTGCTGGTAAAACTTGCAAAGAGGTAGGCGCAGCCACAAAGCACCAGGAAGAAGTCAATGGGAATGCGGCCAAGACTCTGTATCGAAAGGTGAATAATCGAACCCAGCAGGCCGCTAAGCGGTATGAGCCACAGCATCCTAATATTCGGAAGGTGACTTATCGAAACTGGCAGTATGAGGCCAAGTGTTTGCTTGAGCAGGTGGAGGCTGGGAAGCTGGATTATGAGACCTTTGCCGCTGCCATCGACAAAACTCCGAAAGAGTTGCTGGGAATATAAAAAACAGCGCTCGCCGCAGGCGGGTGCTGTTTGCAATGCGCCGATCACATGATACTGCGGGAATGCCCTTGGAACCGGCAAGCTACATTGACTTTACAGACGGCTTCCACTACAATAATATAATATCTACAAAAATATTGCATTTTTTACACAAACATTGCTGTTTTCACCGAACACGCAAAAAGCGGCGGGACAGATGACAAGAAAAAACAATTGCAGGGAGAAAACAATCATGACAGACAA
Source organism: uncultured Oscillospiraceae bacterium (assembly GCA_964431505.1). Lineage (GTDB taxonomy): Bacteria > Bacillota > Clostridia > Christensenellales > CAG-138 > UMGS946. Next base: position 647 of record CAYSKA010000015.1, on the reverse strand, counting down.
CAAGAAAGAGCAGGAGCGGGACGAGCTGCACCGCGCCATTTGGGCGATTGCCGATGATTTGCGGGGCAGCATTGACGGCTGGGATTTTAAGTCCTATGTGCTGGGCATCATGTTCTACCGCTATATATCCGAAAACCTGACCAGCTATATCAACGCTGGTGAAATTGCGGCGGGCAATACTGGGTTTGATTATGCCAAGCTGGCCGATGAAGAGGCCGAGGAGGCGCGAGCCGATTTGGTGAAGACCAAGGGCTTTTTTATCCTGCCGTCTCAGCTGTTCCAGAATGTGCGCGCCAAGGCCAAGGACGATGAAAACCTGAACATGACGCTGGAAAATACCTTTCACAGCATCGAGGAGTCCGCCAAGGGCAGCGAGAGCGAGGACGACTTTGCCGGTCTGTTTGATGACATCGACGTCAACAGCAACAAGCTGGGCGGCACCGTTACCAGACGCAATGAAAAGCTCTGCAAGCTGCTGGACGGCATTGGCGCGGTAAACCTTGGCGATTATCAGGATAACACCATCGACGCCTTTGGTGACGCCTACGAATATCTTATGAGCATGTACGCCTCCAACGCAGGCAAAAGCGGCGGCGAGTTCTTCACGCCCCAAGAGGTTTCCGAGCTTTTGACCCGCATTGCCATTG